>JAYVTD010000162.1:0-3387 GCA_043774765.1 Rhizobacter sp.
GTCGAAGCCGTCCATCTCGACGAGCACGCGGTTGATGATGCGGTTGAGCTCCGACTCGGCGCCGCCGCCGGCGCGGCCCTGGCTGCGCTGGCCGATGCCGTCGATCTCGTCGATGAACAGCACGCAGGGCGCATGCCGCCGCGCCAGCTTGAACAGTTCCTTCACCTTGGCCACACCCGCGCCGTAGTACATGGCGGTGAAGTACGAGCCGTCGACCGCGATGAAGCTGGCCTTGCACTCGCCAGCCAGCGCCCGCGCCAGCAGCGTCTTGCCCGTGCCCGGCGGGCCCACCAGCAGCACGCCGCGCGGCGGCGCCGCGCCCAGCCTCGCGTACTTCGACGGATCGCCGAGGAAGGCGCGCACCCGCGCCAAAGCGGCCTTGGCTTCGTCGCTGCCGACGACGTCGGCGAAACGCGTGGGCGGCTGCACCGTCAGCATCGAGGCACCACCCAGCCCCATCTGCAGCCGAGTGGCGACGAACAGCACGCCCAACACGGCGCCGATGACAAGCAGCGGCGACAACACGGTCTCGGCAACGTCGAGCACGCGGTGGCTCGCAGTGCGCGGGTCGACGTGCACGCTGACCAGCGCGAAGCCCGCCTCGGCGCTGCGTTCGCCCAGGCCGTCCAGCAGCGTCCCGGCACAACTCACCGACGTGCAGCCGGGCACCGTGGTGCTGGCCTTCTCGCCGTTCTTGAGCGTGTACAACACCAGCCCGGGCTTCGATGCCGCCAGCCCTATCGCTGTCAGCTCGCTCGCGACCAAGCTGCGCCTGAAGTCGGCCAGGCTCTTCTCGTTGTCCAGCCAGGCCTGCGCGCCGGCCTCGAAGGCGCGCACCTCGGGAAGCTGGCGCGCCTGTGCCGCGTCGGCGGCGCGCTGCTGCAGAGTCACCGCGCCCGCGAGCAGCGCGAGCGCGAGCGCAAGGGCCCCGGTCAGGCGCGGATGGGTGCGCAGGGATTGCAGCAGCTTAGCGGTTCGGGTCATGGCAGCGGCGCTGGGCCGGAAGGTCGAAGGAGGCGAAGCAGACATCGGTCGCGGGCTACTGGCGCCGCAGGCGCTGCAGCAGCCCGTCGGACAGCGCCTGCGCAAGGACGGCGCCTCCGCTGCCGTCGAGGTCGGCGAAGCGGCGGTGGTGATCGAAGAACACGTTCTCGGCGGTGGTCTGCACCGACGGCAGCGCGCGAATGAGGAAAGCGCCGATCGGCAGCTCGCCGAATTCGCGTCGGATCGTCTCGCGCAGTTCGCGGGCGGCGCGCAGGTAGGCGCCGGCGTCCATCGCGCCATGCCGACTGTCCGTCACCTCGAGGCACACGATCTGGTTGCTGAGGCGGATCTTGTCGAGGGCCATCACGGGTCTTTCGTGGCACGGGTCTAGCCGCGGCCCAGTGTCGGACGGCGGGACACGCGGCGATCGGCGGAACAGGCGGGTAAAGCGGCAGATGCTCCACGCGCTGCGCACCCCGCGACCGGGTCCGGATTCACAACGCTGGGCAAGCCAGTGCCGCCCTGGCAGCTTCCGGCCGACGTCGGGTGCCGACGGTCGGCTTCAGCGAGGCGGTGGACGGCGGCAGCGGTGGCGCTGGGACCGGACGACCTGCCGTTCCTGCGGAACACCGGCGGCACGTCCAGCGTGACCATCGGCGCCAGGTTCACGCACGCCAACAGGGAGGCCAGCGCGCTCCAGGCGGGCGTGTGGCTCTAATCTGGCATGCGCAACGGCGCGGAGACTCTGGTCAGCCCGCTGCCGCTGCTCAACGCCTTCGCGCTGACCGGCGCGCTGTCAGCGCAGCGAGCGAGGTGCGACGGGGCAGCAGAAAGCCGCCGGTGACCACCGACAGGAAGTGGCGGGTCTCGAACATCGGATCTCAACGGATCCTTTGTCCGTACCACCCGCGCTTCAATCCCTTCGTCTGAAATCGATCTCGAACGGCCCCGGCACCCGCCCGTCGGTGTCGCGCGGCAGGACTTCGGTGCGCTCGATTGCGCGCAGCACCGCGTCGTCCCACGATTTCACGCCGCTGCTCTTGACGAGGCGTTTGCCGATGATCGTGCCGTCGGGCGCGAGCCGCACTTCGACGGTCGCAATCGGGTTGCCGTCGAGCGGGTCGGTGAACACGATGTTGGGCTTGATGCGCGCCATGATTCGGCCGGCATAACTCGACGACGGGCCGCTGCTGCGTGCGGCCGTGCCGGTGGCCGTGGCACCGCCGGTCGCGCCGGCCTGGCCGAGCATGCGCTGCAGGTTGGCTTCGCGCGCTTCGGCGAGTCGTTCGGCCTCGGCCCGGTCCTTGTCGGCCTGCTGTTTTTTCTTCGCCTGCTCACTGCGCTGCTGGGCGCGTTCGTCTTCTTCGCGGGCGGCCTTGTCGCGTTTGGCCTTCTCACGCTCGGTTTTTTCGCGCTCGGTCTGCTCCAGCTTCGCTTTCTCGCGCTTGGCCTGTTCGATCGCGATCTGCGGGTCGGGCGCGGGCTCGCGCACCGGCGGCGCCTTGGCGACCGGCTCGGGGCGCTTCGGCTCGGGCGGTGCGGGGGTAGGCGGTGGCGTGACCGCACGCGGCGCTTCGAACTGCGGCACCGCTGACCACAACTCCGCTTCCACGCCCTCGGGTTCGTGGCTGCGCCAGTTCACGCCGAAGGCGAGTGCAACGATCAGCAGCGCGTGGGCCAGAAGCGCCAGGCCCAGGCCGGCACCCATGCCACGCGGCTGGCGCGGCATGAAGGGGTCGCGGGCGACAGCGGTGTTCATCGGCCAGCGCCGGGCCGCCCCAAGCGGGCCGAGCGCCCCCTGGGGGGGCAGGAGCGCAGCGACGTGGGGGCGAACATCAGTTTCAGTTGCCGGTATTTTTCACCGACAGGCCCACGCGTTGCACACCGGCTCGCTGCAGGCTGTCCATCAGCTTCACGACGGCTTCGTACTTCACGTTGCGGTCGGCCGAGATCACGACCGGCGTGTTCGCATCGCCGCCCTGCTTTTCGCGCACGGTGGCAGCGATGTTGCGCAGCGCAATCGCGCCGCCGTCCTTGCCGTCGACACGCAGGCGCACCGTCTCGTCAATGCCGACCACGACCTCGACCACGTGCTCGGGCCGCTGTTTGCTCTTGCCCACGCTGGGCAGGTCGACCACACCGGTGGTGATGAGCGGCGCGGTCACCATGAAGATGATCAGCAGCACCAGCATCACGTCGATGAAGGGCACCATGTTGATCTCGTTGATGGTGCGGCGGCGCGAGCCGCCTCCTCGGTGGCTGACGTTGGGCATGTCAGTGCGCGGCCGCGGGCACGCCGACGTTGCGCTGCAGGATGTTCGAGAACTCTTCGATGAAGGTTTCGAGCTGGATCGCGATGCGGTCGATGTCGCGCGCGAAGCGGTTGTAGGCGATCACCGCGGG
>JAYVTD010000163.1:0-12108 GCA_043774765.1 Rhizobacter sp.
CAGTTGGCCTGGCACCGGTGGCACTTCGACCTGCGGTGGTTGCAGGTAGGCGTTGCCCAGGTCCACATGCGCGCCGGCCAAGTGGTTGAACGGCGGGCCGTAGAAGCGGGTCACGCCGTTGTGCGCGCCGTGTGTGGCGTGCGCGCTGCGCAACTCGGGCGCATCGACCTGCACGCAGTACACGCCCGACCATGAACAGTTGCCGTGCGTGTGAACCTCGTGGAAGGCGCCGCGGTTGCTGGCCTGGAACCACAAGCCGTTGATCGCCACGCGCAGGTCAGCGCCGTCCGCTGGCCACGCGTCGCGGTTGGCCTCGGTGGCCGTGTCACGCAGGCACTCGACCAGGAAGCGCACGAAGGCCTGCCACTCGGTCAGCTGAATGCGTTGCAGCAGGTCCTCGTCGCTGGCGAAGAACGCGGCACCCGGCGCCTCGCCGCGCGCATGGCTCTGCGTGGCACGCAGCGCGCCGAACACCCGCACCAGCAACGGGTTCAATTCATCGGCCAGCGGGTAGCGGTGCACGCCGATGGGCGTAGGCCACAGCAAATGAAAACCCGGCGCCAATGACATGGCTCAGCCTGGGTTTGCCGTGGCCGCCAGTTCGGCCGGCAGGGCGCGTTCCAGGCCCGCCGGCCAGCGCAGGCGGTGGCCGGTGTCGCGTTCGAAGCGGGCGATGTCGTCTTCGGTGTCCACATCAACGCGGAAGCGCCGGTTGTCGGTGACGAAGGCGTGCACCGCCTGCGGGTTCGTGGTGCGCCATTGGCGGCAGCCCACGTTGGCGCCGCCGGCGAGGATCTGCTCGCGCACCTCGGCGCTGAACATCACCGGGTTGCCCGGCTCGCCGCCCACCATCGGCACCACGACCGACGTGCCCTCGGCGCGCTGCTTGTACGCGGCGATCAGGCTCGTGATGTCTTGCGCGTTGATGAGCGGCTGATCGGCCAGCGCCACCAGCACCGCGTCGAGCTTGCCGGTGAGCGCCGCCAGGCCGATACGCAGCGACCAGACCTGCCCGTCCTGCGGCGCGAGGTTGCGCGCCAGCGTGACCGGGAAGGCTTGCACCAAGGGCTCGATGTGCTCGGCGTGGTGGCCCAGCACCACCACCACCTCATCGACCCCCGCACCCGACAAGGCAATGAGCTGCCGGCGGATCAGCGGCACGCCGCCGAGTTCGAGCAGGCACTTCGGCCGCCCACCCATGCGCGCGCCCTCGCCTGCGGCCAGCAGCACGGCCCCGACGACGAGCCGGCTGTGCAGCCCGCCGCCACCCTTGAGCAGGCAACCCATGTCAGCCGCCGCAGCACGACGAGCGCGCGGTGGTTGCAGGCACGGCGCTTGTTGCCGCAGGCGACGAGATCGACGCCGAGTCGACAGCGGGCGCTGACCATTCGTGCGCTGCGCCAGGCACAGGCCCGGCGCCCTGCCGCCGCGCCGCCACCACTGCGGCCAGCACCGACAGCGCCACCTCTTCGGGCGTGTGCGCGCCGATGGGCTGACCGGCCGGCGCCACGATGGCGGCCACCTGCGCGGCGTCGGCCCCGGCGGCCACGAGCGCGTCTTTCAACACCTGCGCCTTGCGGCCACTGGCCACCAGCCACACCTGCCGTGCCTGCACCGCGAGGGCCGCGCGCAGGCCCTGCACGTCGCGCCGGCCCTGGGTGGCCACGACCACGAAACTGCCGGACGCCACCTGCGCGGCCACACCGGCGGCATCGTCGCTCGCGAGCACGCGCGTGGCCGATGCGAAGCGCTCGGCCTGCGCGCCATGCGCTACCACCTGCACCTTCAAGCCAACGCGCGGCGCCAGATCGGCCAGCGCCACGGCCACCGGCGAATCGCCGATCACGGTGAGGCTGGCGCGGGGCAGCACCGGGTCGATGAAGAGTTCGAGCGTGCCTCCGGAATGGCAGGCCATACCGAACTCGAGCACGTCGTCGAGCTCGCGAACGGGCGCCGCGCTGCCGTCACCGGCCGCGGTTTCAGGCGCAATGCGGATCACGCGCGCGCGACCATCGGCGAGCGCCTGCCGCACCGTGCGCAGCACCGCCGGCTGGGCGCAGCCGCCGCCGATCCAGCCCTGCACGATCCCGTCGGCGGTGACGATGGCCTTGTCGCCGGGGCGGGCCGAGGCGGGGGCCTGCACGCGCAGCACGCTGACGAGCGCGAAGGCCTGCTCGTTCTGTTGCAGGCGCTGCGCAGTGGCCAGCACGTCGAGGGCAGAGTGGGTCATGGGAGCTTCCTTCGGGTCAATGCAAAGTCAGTGCAAGAGAGGCGCGCATTGCGCCAGGTCGCGCAGCGTTTGCAGCCGCACGAAGACATCGATCAGCCCGGTGCAGGCCTGCATGGCCTGTGAGGCCGGTGGCTGCGCGGTGGGGTGGAACCAGGTGATGCGCGCACCCCGGCCGCGCACGCGCGCCAGCTGCTCGGCCAGCGCCTGCGGCGCGTCGGCATCGAAGCCGTCGGACAAGATCCACACGCGGCTGCTGCGGCCGAGCTGCGCGCGTGCGTGCACTGCCACGAAATCGGCCACGCTGGTCGCGATGCGCGTGCCGCCGCCGAAACCGGCGGTGACGGCGTTGACCTTCTCCTGCACCGCCGCCGAGTCGCGCTGCAGCAGCGGCGTGATCTCGGCCAGGCGCGTGTGGAACACGAACACGCGCGCACCGGCCGCGCCCACGAAGGCGCGCGCGATGCGCAGGAAGAGTTGCGCATGCGTTTCCATCGAGCGGCTCACGTCGACCAGCACGAAGAGCTTCGGCCGCTCGCGGCGCGGTGTGCGCCAGGCCGGCGCCAGCGGCACGCCGCCGGTGGCCAGGCTGTTGCGCAGCGTGCGGCGCAGGTCGAGCCGGCGGCCGCGCGAATCGTCGCACCAGCGCCGTGTGACGCGGCGGCGCAGGCGCTCGGCAATGCGCTCGGCCAGGCGCTCCAGCGTGCTCAGGTCTTGCGGCAGCCACTGGCTCAGCGAGCGGTCGTGCAGCGCTTCGGTGCGGCTCGCGCCGCCTTGCGCCTGCGACTTTGCCGGCGCGTCTTCGGGCACTTGCACATCGTCGAGCGCGGTGTCGGTGGGCGCGGGGCCGGCAGTGGGCGGGGTGGTGTTGCCGGCCATCGAGTCGTGCAGCATTTGCACGGTCTGGCGCAGGTCGCGCGACGGGCGCGTCTGCCCGCTCACCTTCACTTGCCCTGTCAGGCGCTGGGGGTGCCAATAGCGCTCGAACAGCTCGGGCCAGCGGCGCCAGGCTCGCGCGTCGTGGCAGGCGATGGCGCGCCAGGCAGCCTCGATGGTGCGCAGGCGCGGCAGCGGCACTGCGAGCGCGGCGCGCACCATGGCCTGCTGCTCGGCCACGCCGACGACAAGCCCATGGTCGCGCAGCAGCGCCGCGAACCCGGCAATGGCCGCGAGCGGCTGGGCGGATGGGACGTGCGCTTCGGACATGGTGTTGCAACTCACGCGTTCATGCGCTGCTGCGCGCCGCCGCTGTCACTGCCGCCGGCGCCACGTCGGCCGCAGGCTGGGCCGCCTTCTCGGCCACGCCCACCGTGCGCCGACCTTCGCAGAGCTGGCGCACGCGCTCGGTGCCGATCTGGAAGCGGTCGTGGCGGGTCTTGAGCAGGCAGCCGAGCGTGGCCATCAGGCCGTCCGGGTCGTCCGGCAGCCTGGCCATTTGCAGCGCGTGCAGCGCGCGCACCCAATCCAGCGTTTCGGCCACGCCGGGCGTCTTGCCCAGGTCTTCGCGGCGCAGGCGCTGCACGAAGGCGACCGCCTGTTCGATCAGCGCGCCTTCGGCCTGCGGCAGCGTGGCGCGCACGATGGCCACTTCGCGAGCGAGCGTCGGGTAGTCGAGCCAGTGGTACAGGCAGCGGCGGCGCAGCGCGTCGCTCAGCTCGCGCGTGCCGTTGCTCGTGAGCAGCACCTGCGGGATGTGGCGCGCAGTGAGCGTGCCGAGCTCGGGCACGGTGATCTGGTAGTCGGACAGCACTTCGAGCAGGAAGGCCTCGAAGGCCTCGTCGGCGCGGTCGACTTCGTCGATCAGCAGCACGCAGGGCTCGTCGCTCGCAATGGCGCGCAGAAGCGGGCGCTCCAGCAGGTACTCGCGCGTGAACAGGTCGGCCTCGCGCAGGCGCTGCGCGGTGTCGCCAGTACCTGCATTGGCATCGGTTTCATGCAGGCGGATCGCCAGCAACTGGCGGCCGTAGTTCCATTCGTACGCGGCCTGCGCGAGGTCGATGCCTTCGTGGCACTGCAGCCGCACCAGGCGCCGCCCGCTGGCGCGCGCCATGGCCAGCGCAAGCGCCGTCTTGCCGACACCGGCGTCGCCTTCGATCAGCAACGGGCGCTGCAACTCGCCGGCCAGCCACAGCGTGGTGGCCAGCGCCTCGTCGGCGATGTAGCCGGCGAGTTGAAGTTGCTCGCGCAGGGCCTGCTCGTCCATGGCGCAGGGCTCAGGCTCGCTTGCCGAACAGCCCGGCGAACCAGCTCTTGACGAGCGCCCAGCCGATGGCCAGCGCGTTCAGCTCGGTCGTGGCCTTCGGTGGGGCAGCGGCCGCAGCGGCGCGCGCTTCGGCTGGAAGCGACATCGGCATGTCGATGACGGCAGCCGGCGCTGCAGTGGCGGAGCTCGCAGCCACCGGCACCGCCGCCGCCGCGATGCGGAAGTTGTCGGCGAACTGGCCCAGAATCATGTCCGACACCTGCACCATCATCCGCCCGCCGAACTGCGCGAACTTGCCGTTCACGATCACCGCCGCCACGCCCACCAGTACCGCCTGGCCCGGTGCGTCGCCGGGCTCGACCGTGGCGTTCAGGTCCATCGACGCGGTCGATCCGCCCTTGTCGGCCCCCTTGCCGAGCAACTGCAGACGCTGCGCGGCTTCGTCGAGCGCCAGCACCTCGATGTCGCCTGCAAACGCCGCATTCGCCGGGCCGACCTTGAGCTTGACCGCGCCTTTGTAGTGCGTGGCGTCAATCTGCTCCGTGATGCTGGCACCGGGCATGCAGCCGGCCACCGCGCGCACGTCGCGCAGCACGACCCAGCACTGCGCCGGTGTCGCGTCTACGCAATAGCGCTTTTCGAGTTTGACTTCCATGATTTCCGTTCAGGAGCAGGTTCAGGCGTCGAGCGCCACGCCGCTTTTCTTGAGTTGCTGCCACACGCGGTAGGCGCTGTGGGGCATGGTCATGTCGGTCACGCCGAGGTGGGCGAAGGCATCGACCACGGCCGACGTGAAGGTGGGGATGGAGCCGACGTGCGGCGACTCGGCCACGCCCTTGGCGCCGATCGGGTGGTGCGGGCTGGGCGTGACGGTGAAGTCGGTTTCCCATTTCGGCGTTTCGACCGACGTGGGCAGGAAGTAGTCCATCAGCGTGTTGCCCATCAGGTTGCCTTGCGCGTCGAACGGCATCTGCTGGCCCATGGCCACGGCATAACCTTCGGTCAGCCCGCCGTGAATCTGCCCTTCGATCACCATCGGGTTGATGCGCGTGCCGCAGTCGTCGAGCGCGTAGAAGCGGCGGATCTTGGTCTCGCCCGTGCCGCGGTCGATGTCGACCACGCACAGGTAGATGCCGAACGGGAAGGTGAAGTTCGGCGGGTCGTAGTAGTGCACCGCTTCCAGGCCCATCTCCAGCCCGGCAGGCACGTTGTTGTAAGCGGCCCAGCACACGTCTTTCATGGTCTTGTGGCGCGTCGGGTCGCCCTTCACGTTGAAGCGGTCGATCTCCCAGTCGAGGTCGCCCTCGCCCACTTCGAGCAGGTGCGCGGCGATCTTCCTCGCCTTCGCGTGGATCTTGCGCGCCGCCATCGCAATGGCTGCACCCGCCACCGGCGTGGAGCGCGAGCCGTAGGTGCCCAGGCCGTAGGGCGCGGTCGAGGTGTCGCCCTCTTCGACCTGGATCACCTCGCTCGGAATGCCGAGTTCGGTGGCGATGATCTGCGCATAGGTGGTGGCGTGCGCCTGGCCTGTCGAGATGGTGCCCATGCGGGCGATGGCGCTGCCAGTCGGGTGCACGCGGATCTCGCAGCTGTCGAACATGCCCACGCCGAGGATGTCGCACATCTTGCTCGGGCCGGCGCCCACCACTTCGGTGAACGCGACGAGGCCGATGCCCATCAGCGTGGGGCAGTTGGGGTCGGCCCGCTTGGCGGCCTGCTCGGCGCGCAAGGCCTTGTAGTCGACCTTGTCGAGCACCTTGTCGAGCGCGGTCTGGTAGTCGCCCGAGTCGTACTCGAACCCGAACGCGCTGGTGTAAGGGAACTGCTCCTTGCGGATGAAGTTCTTGGCGCGGATCTCGGCCTTGTCCATGCCAAGCTTTTGCGCCAGCACGTCGACCATGCGCTCGATCAGGTACACCGCTTCGGTGACGCGGAACGAGCAGCGGTACGCCACGCCGCCGGGTGCCTTGTTGGTGTACACGCCCTTCACGCTGCAGTGCGCGGCGGCGATGTCGTAGCTGCCCGAGCAGATGTGGAACATGCCGGCCGGGAACTTGGTCGGGTCGGCGCAGGCGTCGAATGCGCCGTGGTCGGCCAGCACGTTGACGCGCATCGCGAGGATCTTGCCATCGGCGGTGGCCGCGATCTCGCCGTCCATGTGGTAATCACGCGCAAACGCGGTGGACGAGATGTTCTCGATGCGGTCTTCGATCCACTTCACCGGCTTGCCGAGCACGATGGAGGCGACGATGGCGCACACATAGCCCGGGTAGATGCCGACCTTGTTGCCGAAGCCGCCACCGATGTCGGGGCTGACGATGCGCACCTTGCTTTCGGGGATGCCAGACAGCAGCGACACCACCGTGCGCACCACGTGCGGCGCCTGCGATGTGATGTAGGTCGTCAGCTCGCCGCGGATCGGGTCGAACGAGGCCACGCAGCCGCAGGTTTCCAGCGGGCACGGGTGCACGCGCGGGTAGTGCATGTGCTGGCTGACCGTGACGGGTGCGGCGGCGAAGGCGGCGTCAGCCTTCGCCTTGTCGCCGGCCTCCCACGTAAAGATGTGGTTGTGGTGATCGCGCGCGCCATGGGCGCCGCTGGTCTTGCCCGCGAGGTCGTCGCGCAGCACTGGGGCGCCAGGCTTGAGCGCCTCGTACGGGTCGAGCACCACGGGCAGCTCTTCGTACTCGACCACGACCGCCTCGACCGCGTCGGCGGCGATGTAGCGGTCGTCGGCGATCACGATGGCCACTTCCTGCATCTGGAAGTGCACCTTCTCGTCGGCCAGCACCGCGGCCACGTCACCCGCCAGCGTGGGCATCCAGTGCAGCTTCAGCGGCTTCAGGTCATCGGCGGTCAGCACCGCGTGCACGCCGGGAATGGCGAGCGCGGCCGTCTTGTCGATGCGCTTGATGCGCGCATGCGCCAGCGGGCTGCGCACGATGTCCATGTGCAGCATGCCGGGCATCTTCATGTCGTCGACATAGTTGCCCTTGCCCTGGATGAAGCGGGCGTCTTCCTTGCGCAGGCGGCTGTCGCCCATGCCTTGCAGGGCGTCGGTGCGGGCCTGGAGTTCGAGAACCTTGGGGTCGATGGGTGCGTTCATGGTGTTCGGCTCCGTGGGGTCAGGCGGCAACGGCTTGTGCGGCAGGGGCCGGCGCACGCAGCTTGGCGGCGGCATATTGCACCGCCTTGACGATGTTCTGGTAGCCGGTGCAGCGGCACAGGTTGCCGCTCATGCCGGCGCGAATCTCGTCTTCGGTCGGGTCGGGGTTGTCCAGCAGGAAGCGCTGCGCGCGCATCAGCATGCCGGGGGTGCAGAAGCCGCATTGCAGGCCGTGCTCCTTGTAGAACCCCTCTTGCACGGCGTGCAGCACGCCGCCCTGCGCCAGGCCTTCGACGGTGTCCACCGACGCGCCTTCGCACTGGATCGCCAGGTGCGTGCAGCTCTTGACCGACACGCCGTCCAGATCGACCGTGCAGGCGCCGCAGTGGCTGGTTTCGCAGCCGATGTGCGCGCCGGTCAGGTGGCATTCCTCGCGCAGGAAGTGGATCAGCAGCGTGCGCGGCTCGACGGCTTTCTGGACCGTCTTGCCGTTGATCTTCAGTGTGAGCAGTTTCTTCGCCATGGGTGTCTCCGAGGTCGTTGTTCGTGCGGGGGTGCAGGCGCTTCAGGCGCAGCGCGCGGCGGCCTTGCCGATCGCGCGGCGCAGCATCTGGCCGGCCATCGCGGTCTTGTATTCGCGGTTGCCGCGCAGGTCGTCGGCCGGGTCGCAGATGGCCATGGCCTTGGCGGTGGCGGCGGCGATGCTCGCCTCACTCAGCGGCTTGCCGAGCAGTGCTGCTTCGGCCTCGGTGGCGCGCAGTGCGGTGGGCGCCACATTGGTCAGGGCGATGCGCACGTGACTGACCACCCCGCCGTCGAGCCGCAGCACCACGGCGGCAGCGGCGGTCGCCCAGTCGCCGGTCTTGCGCTTGAGTTTCTCGTAGGCGCTGCCGGTCTTCGGTGTGAAGGCGGGCACGCGGATCTCGACCAGAATCTCGTCCTCGGCGAGGTCGGTCATGTAGGTGCCGTGGAAGAAGCCGTCGGCCTTCACGCTGCGCTGCCCCTTGGGGCCTTGCAGCACGAGCGTGGCGTCGAGTGCGATGGCAATCGCCGGGTGGTCGTTGCCCGGGTCGCCATGGGCGATGTCGCCGCCTATGGTGCCGCGGTTGCGCACTTGCGGGTCGGCGATCTGGCGCGCGGCCTCGGCCAGCAAGGGCACCTTGGCGGCGAGCAAGGCGGAGGTGATGAGTTCGGCCTCGACCGTCATCGCGCCGATCACGATGGTGGTGCCCTCTTCGCGAATGCCGCGCAGCGCGTCGATGCGGTTCAGGTCGATCAAGTGTGCGGGCTCGGCGAAGCGCAACTTCATCATCGGCAGCAAGCTGTGGCCGCCGGCCAGCAACTTGGCATCACTGCCCAGTGAGCCCAGCAGACCGATCGCTTCGGTCACGGAACGCGGTGCGTGGTATTCGAATGCGGGTGGAATCATCGAGGTCTCCTGGCGTTGGTGCTGCGCGGCGCGCCTGTTGGCGCTCCGTTGCGGTTCTGTGCGCTCGTCGCGCCCCGAGATTCTGCGCATCTGGGCGGCCCGGTGCCGGCGGGGCTACGGGGTGCCTTTCGCGCCAGTGGTGCGTTTTTCTGCACGAACGACAGCCGGCGCGCACGAAAGAAGGACGCGCCGACGAAGCGGCGCGCAATCACAGGGAAACCGATAAAAGGACTAACCCTGACGCGCGAGCACCGGCACCGACGCGCCGGGCAAACCGAGCCGCGCGAGCAGTGGCGCCGTGCCACTGCGCGAAACCGGCACCGGCTCGACCAGGCCTTGCAACTGCACGGCCATGCGGCCGTCTTCGCGGTGAAGTTGCGCCACTGCACGCAGGTTGATGACGCTCCCGCGGTGCACCCGCATGAAGTGCTCGGGGTCGAGCCGGGTCTCGATGTCGCCGATGCTCAGGTTGCAGAACTGGCTGCCCTTGGCAGTGAGCACGCGGGTGTAGTGGCCATCCGCCTGGATCGCCAGGATGTCGTCGGCGTCGACGAACACGATGCGCTGGTTCGACACCGTCGGGATCTTCAACAGGCGGCGGCGCGCATCGGTGCGCGACGGCTGGGTTTCATCGGCTGATGCGACGATGTCGGTGATGTCGTAGAACACCAGCGTGTAGCCGGTCGCCTCAAGGCGGGCGTCGGTCATGCGCGACACCTTGATCAGCAACACGCGCTCGGGAATGTTGATGATCATCGTCATCGGCGGTGGCGCGGCCACGGGGCACTGCCGGGCCTGATCGAGCAGGAACTCGACCTTCGAGCGCGAGCGTTCGGGGTGGAAGTCCAGCACCATCTGGTCGAATGGCTGCTTCTCGTCGACTGGCAGCACGCGGCGCGCGAAGTCGTTCATGCCGACCACGCGGCGCGCGTCGTCGAGTTGAACGATGCCGGGCTCGAAACGCTCTAGCAGGTAGAGCGGTGACACGGGGGTGGAGCGGTTTTCCATGCAAGACCTCAGGGGCCAGCGGGCAGCGCAGGGTGGCGTGCGGTCGCGGCGACGGCCTTGAATTGCACCACGACTGGCCCGGGCTTGTCTCGCGCAGCGCTGGCGCCCACATCACGGCGGCGCCCACGCGGGCAACTGCCGCGCCCATGCGAGCCGCTCCGCACGTTGCGCGGAGCGCATGTCAGCGAAGAGGATAGTTCAAACGTTGCTTTTTCGACCCATGACCCGGCTGCGTAGCGTAGGGCACCTGGGGCTTGCGGGGCAGCGTTTGGAGTTGGCAGCGGCCCGCTGAGCGGTCCACAAGCCGTTACGACAGTCCATCGGCGGGATCGAGCCGGCCGGCCGTGCTCGCAGCCCGACTCGGTGGCCGCAGGCTCCGACTGCCCGGTGACCTCCTCATCCCCCCATGGCACCACCATAGCGCGCAGCCTGGTGTCATTGGTGAAGGACGGAGCCAGCACCCCATGGAATCGGATCAGGTGCAGCCTCGGCCGAGGCACCAGCGCAGCGAGCCGCGGCGTGACCTCCAGCGGCGACATCACGAAGTGCTTGATGCCGTCGCGCCAAGCTGGCTTGGTTTGAGCACCACCTGCCCTGCGGCAGTGCACTGCTGTTCGCAAGCAGATATTCCTTGTCGCGCGGCTGTGCCGCCTTGATCAGAAGTTCGCTGAGCTGTCCCATGGTGTACCCAAAACATGACTGCGGTTGAAAAGCAGTCTGGGGTACACCGTTGGGTACACGCAAGAGGGGGACGGCGTGGGATTCAGCGATACCGCTTGAGCCGCCTTTTCAGGCTAAGTCCTTGATGTACAAGGACTCTTGAGCTTGCTTGGGATCGTCTGAGAAAGACGGGTGGTGGCCTGGGGCTCTATCGCAAGATGGGCTGGCGGGAGCACCAATGCTTGAGGTCATCGTTTCCGACCAGACAAGTTACTGCTGAAGTTACTTCTACGCGCCGCGTCCTCCGCAAGGAGACCAGCATCACGTGCGCTGAACATAGCCATTCACGTCCTTGACGGCACCAACTTTGAGCAGACGTTCGACGGCGTCTGTCACCCTGGCCTCAGCATCGACCGGCGTTCGAGCCATCCCAACTAGCCTGCAAACGCTGCGCGCGATGTCTCCGCGCGGCGAAGCGCCGGCCTGTTCAAGTACGTGAATCACTAGGGCGGCGAGTTCTTCCAAACAGACTTCGTCGACATGACGCCGTGATGCCTCGTCATCGGGGCTGGCAATACGGTAGGTGCGCCATGAGCCTGGGATGCTGCCCTCGGGCCAGTAGAAGATTCGTAAGTCCTCGTGGGTACTCACGATGGAACGTGGGACTAGCATTCGAAGGCGCTCGACGATTTTTGAGCCCGTGCGCTCCAGCCCCCAGGCCCGAGCGACTCGGCGAAAGAGCACTGCTTCGAGCACGGGCCCCTCAGTCTGAGCCACCTGTCTGATGCTCTCCGCCAATTCGCGATTGGACCGGCCCTCGTAGAAGGCGATGGGATCGCCAGCCGGGACGGTTGCAGGTGCGAACAGGTGATCGCTGACCCCGGACACTGCTGATATGCCTGTGGACGATTGGTCGGCATCGTTGTTGCTCTCCACATCGGTCGCCTCGGACGCCTCCTCTTGGATGTCTTGCGTGGGGGCATCGTGCTCGATCGACTCATTGGCGAGCATGGTCTGAAGGAGAGCCAACAATTTCTCCGTCGCGCCTTCGGCGTTCAGCCACCAATCGGTTGACCAGATTCGGTGGATTCGCCAGCCGAGACTCTCGAGTACATGTTGGCGGAGGCGGTCACGGTCACGAGCGGTGGCGCCCGAGTGATACGAGCGGCCGTCGCACTCGATGCCCACGAGGTACTTCCCGGGGGCTCGCGGATCGACGACAGCCATGTCGATTCGATACCCCGAGCATCCAACCTGCGGATGTACCGACCAACCCTTATCGCGAAGCACCTTGAGAACTGCCGTCTCGAAAGGGCTGTCCGGCTCCAGGCCCGTCGGCATACTCTGTTCTGCCAAGGCTCGAGGCCCTCGGAGCGCAAATTCAAGATAGTGCTTTAAGTCGCGTACGCCCGCCGCTCGAACCTTGGTAAGGTCGATTTGCTCAGGCATCAAAGTGCTGAAGATGACCACGCCTT
>JAYVTD010000164.1:0-5700 GCA_043774765.1 Rhizobacter sp.
TCGGGCTCGCTGCCCGAATTGCCGAGCTTCGTCGAGCAGGGTTACGCCGGCTTCGAGGCGATCTCGTGGCAGGCGGTGCTGGCGCCCGCGGGCACGCCGAAGCCGATCATCGAGCGGGTCTCGCGCGAGCTGATCCGCATCATCAAGAGCGACGACGTGCGCGGCAAGATCCTCGGCCAGTATTTCAGCGCCGCCGGCACGGCGCCCGAAGCACTGGCGGGTTTGATGAAGAGCGAACGCGAGCGCTGGGCCAAGGTGATCAAGGCGGCGGGTGTGAAGCCGGAGTGAAGCGGCGGGGTTGACGGCCGAAGTTCAAGCGCCGCCGGCATAGCCGTGCTGGCGCCAGGCTTCGAACACCGCGACCGCCACGCTGTTGCTGAGGTTCAGGCTGCGTTGTTCGGCGCGCATCGGCAAGCGCACACGCTGCGCGGTGGCGATGCTGTCGCGCACCGCCTCGGGCAGACCGGCGGTTTCGGAGCCGAACACGAGCCAGTCACCGGCCGACCACTGCACCTCGGCGAAGGGCCGGCTGCCGCGGGTCGTGAACGCGAACAGGCGTTGCGCAGCAGGGCGCTCGGTGTCGATGAAGGCCGACCACGACGCATGCCGGCGCACCGGCGCGTACTCGTGGTAATCGAGTCCGGCGCGTTTGAGCTGCCGGTCGTCCATCGAAAAACCGAGCGGCTCGATCAGGTGCAAGGCACAGCCGGTGTTGGCCGCCAGGCGGATCACGTTACCGGTGTTCGGCGGGATCTCGGGCTGCACGAGGACGATGTTGAACATGCGCCGATTGTCGTTGTGCGCGCACTCAAACCGCCTCGCTGCGCGGCGAAGGTGTCAATGCACGTCGCTGCGCGGCGTGCGGGCCACCACCCACACGTGAACCTGTGCGGCGCCGGCCTGCAGCAGCGCACGCGCCGCTTCTGACACCGTGGCGCCGGTGGTCATCACGTCGTCGACGAGGGTGACGGTCGCACCCGCCAACTCGGCACGCCGCCCTGGCTCGACCGCGAACGCCGCGCGCACGTTGCCGGCGCGCTGATCGGGCGCGAGTGCGAGCTGGTGCGGTGTGTCTTTCACGCGCAGCAGCAGGCTCGCGTCGGCGCGGCAATTCAAAGCGCGGGCAAGCCGCCGCGCCAGTTCCCAGGCCTGGTTGTAGCCGCGCTCGCGCAGCCGCTCCGCGCTCAGCGGGATCGGCAGCAGCAGCGCGGGGGCGGGTTCGCTGCCGCGGCGGAAGGTGTCGAGCAGCCGTTGGGCCAGTGCGGGCGCGAGGTCGAGCGCGGAATGAAACTTGAACTGCGTGATCAGGCCGTCCCAGGGGTGGGCGTAGTCCACGCCAGCCAGCGCCCGTTCGAACGGTGGCGGATCGGTGAGGCACGCGCCGCAAAGGCCGGTGCCCGCCGGCACCTCGATCGCGCAGAGCCCGCAACGTGGCAACACCGGCGCGAATCGCGCCACGCACAGCGCGCACACCCGCTGCCGGCCCCAGTCGTGGCACACCGCGCACTGGCTCGGTGCGGTGGCCACGGCATCGAGCAGGCAGGTGAACAGCATCGGCTCAATATACTGGCCGCCACGATGCCGATGCCCGATCCCGACAATGCCCGCCGCCTCGATGCGGTGGCGGTGAACGCCGCGCTGCGGCGCATGGCGCGCGCCAATGAAGCACCTTGGCTGCACGCCGAAGTGGCGCGGCGCATGGCCGAAAAGCTCCAGGTCATCCTGCTGCAACCCGAACTCGTGCTCGACTGGTGGGGCTTTCTCGGTGCCGGCAGCGATGCGCTGGCGCAGGCCTACCCGAAGGCGCAGCGCTGGATCGTCGAGCCCGATGCCAGCTGGGCCGAACGCAGCCGCGGGGCCGCGCGCCGGCCGTGGTGGTCACCGACCCGATGGGGCGGCGGTGTCGTCGAGGTGATCGAGCAGACGCAGGACATTCCGCCCGGGGCCCAGCTCGTCTGGGCCAACATGATGCTGCACGCGGTGGTCGACCCGCCGGCCTTGTTCGAGCGCTGGCAGCAGTTGTTGCGGGTCGATGGTTTCGTGATGTTTTCGTGCCTTGGCCCTGGCACGCTGCGCGAGTTGCGCGCCCTGTACGCGCGGCTCGGCTGGCCGGCTCCGACACCGGGTTTTGTCGACATGCACGACCTGGGCGACATGCTGGTGCAGGCCGGGTTCGCCGACCCGGTGATGGACCAGGAAACCTTGACGCTGCAATGGGACAGCCCGGCCGCGCTGCTGAAGGAATTGCGTTCGCTCGGTGGCAACACCGCCCCCGACCGCGTGCAGGGGCTGCGAACGCCACGCTGGCAGCGCGAGCTGGAGCACGAGCTGCTGTCGCTGAAAGGCCCCGACGGAAAGCTCGGTCTGAGCTTCGAAGTGGCCTACGGCCACGCCTTCAAGGCCGCGCCGCGGCTGCGTGCCGACCAGCCGACGACGTTGTCGCTCGACGACATGCGCGCCATGCTGAGGGTCGGGCGAGCCGGCTCCAGCAAAGGCGCGGGGCCGTGAGCTAAAATTCACGCGTTAAGTCGGGTTCGGCTGACAACAGGAATCCGACGCGGCGCGGCGCGTGGCTCGGGCAGTCTCAAGAATCGTTCATTTGGCAGTTTCACAAGGCAGTCGGCGCGGGATGTCAGCAACCTTCATTCACCCCTCCATCGTGCGAGCGCCGGCGGCCAGCCCCTTGCGCTTCGGGCGCGAGTCGGCCGGCGGCGAGGCCTCGGTGCAGTGGGTGCTCAAGCGCAACTGCTCGATCACGCCGCGCCAGATGATGTGGTTCTTCGGCTCGCTCTGCCTGTTCTCGCTCGCGATAGGCGGCTTTTTCTGGCAGCAGGGTGCAACGCTGGTGTTGCCGTTTGTCTGGATCGAACTGTTCGCCGTCGCTGCCGCGCTCTTCGTCTACACGCGCCACGCCACCGACAGTGAACACATCGAGCTGCAAGCCGGGCTGCTGATCGTCGAACATGCATGCGGGCGGCGCGTCGAGAGGGTCGAGTTCGTGCCGTCGTGGGTGCGTGTCGAACCCGAATCGGGCGACCGCTCGCTGATCGAGCTGACAGGCCAGGGCCTGCGCATCCGTGTGGGCCGCTTCGTGCGCCCCGAATTGCGCCGCCAGCTGGCAGAAGAATTGCGGTGGGCCCTGCGACGCTGGCAGTCGCGCGATCCGCTCCGGGAAGAAAACTGAAGTGGCAACCATGAAGACGATGAACGCAATCATTTGCAAGGCCGGGCGCCGGGTCGCCGAGTTGAGCCTGACCCTGGGCGCGCTGCTGGCGAGCCACGCGGCCGTGGCGGTGGGCAACCTGCCGGGCGGCCCGGCCGTCAACCAGCTCGACCTGCACCCGCCGGTCACCGACATCGCGGCCGATCAGCGCTGGCTGCACTACTTCATGCTGGTGATCTGCACGGTCATCTTCCTGGGTGTGTTCGGGGTGATGTTCTATTCGATCTTCAAGCACCGCAAGTCCAAGGGCGCGAAGTCGGCCAACTTCCACGAGAGCACCACGGTCGAGATCGTCTGGACCATCGTGCCCTTCGTGATCGTCATCGGCATGGCGCTGCCCGCAACCAAGGTCGTCGTGGCAATGAAAGACACGAGTGCTGCCGACCTGACCATCAAGGCTACCGGCATCCAGTGGAAGTGGGGCTACGACTACCTGAAGGGTGAAGGCGAGGGCATCGGGTTCGTCTCCACGCTCGATCCCACCCATCGCGAGATGTCCAATTCCGGCAAGCCCTCTGGCGATGACTACCTGTTCAAGGTCGACAAGCCCCTGGTCGTGCCGGTCGACAAGAAGGTCCGCATCATCACTACGTCGAACGATGTGATTCATGCCTTTGCGATCAATTCGTTCGGCATCAAACAAGACGCCATCCCGGGTTTCGTGCGCGACACCTGGTTCCGCGCCAAGAAGATCGGCGATTACCACGGGCAGTGCCAGGAACTCTGCGGCAAAGAGCACGCCTACATGCCAATCCACGTGAAGGTGGTGTCGCAGGCCGACTACACGGCCTGGGTCGACGGCAAGAACAAGGAAATGGCGGCACTCGCCGACGACCCGGCCAAGGTCTGGACGCTGCCCGACCTGCTGGCGCGCGGCGAGAAGGTCTACGCTGCCAACTGCGCGGCTTGCCACCAGGCCAGCGGCAAGGGCGGTGGCCCGATTAAGGCGCTCGACGGCGCGGCCGTGGTGCTCGATGCCGACCACGCCAAGCAGCTGAACGTGTTGCTCAACGGCCAGAACAACGGCGCCATGCCGTCGTGGAAGCAGCTCAGCGACACCGAGCTCGCGGCCGTGATCACCTACACCAAGAACAACTGGTCGAACAAGACCGGGCAGCTCGTGCAGCCCTCCGAGGTGGTCGCCGCGCGCAAGTGAGCGCCCGACACACCGGTTGCACATTAAGTCCGCAAGATTTCAGAATTGAAAAATAGGAATTGTCATGAGCGCAGTCATTGACCACCACGGCGGCTACGGCCACGGGCACGACGATCATCACCACGGTGCGCCGACCGGCTGGCGTCGCTGGCTGTACGCCACGAACCACAAAGACATCGGCACGATGTACCTTCTGTTCTCGTTCACCATGCTGATGGTGGGCGGGGTGCTGGCGCTGCTGATTCGCCTCGAATTGTTCCAACCGGGCTTGCAGTTCTTCAACCCGCAGTTCTTCAACCAACTGACCACGATGCACGGGCTGATCATGGTGTTCGGCGCGATCATGCCGGCCTTCGTCGGCTTCGCCAACTGGATGATCCCGCTGCAGATCGGTGCGCCCGACATGGCCTTCGCGCGAATGAACAATTTCAGCTTCTGGCTGCTGATCCCGGCCGGCGCCATGCTCGTCGGCTCGTTCTTCATGCCCGGCGGCGCACCCGCTGCTGGCTGGACGCTCTATGCGCCGCTGACGCTGCAGATGGGCCCGTCGATGGACGCCGGCATCTTCGCGATGCACATCCTCGGCGCGAGCTCGATCATGGGCTCGATCAACATCGTCGTCACCATCCTGAACATGCGCGCGCCCGGCATGACGCTGATGAAGATGCCGCTGTTCTGCTGGACCTGGCTGATCACCGCCTACCTGTTGATCGCCGTGATGCCGGTGCTCGCCGGCGCGATCACCATGACGCTGACAGACCGCCATTTCGGCACGCACTTCTTCAACCCTGCCGGCGGCGGCGACCCGGTGATGTACCAGCACATCTTCTGGTTCTTCGGGCACCCCGAGGTGTACATCATGATCCTGCCCGCCTTCGGGATCATCAGCGCGATCATTCCGGCGTTCGCCCGCAAGCGCTTGTTCGGCTACACCTCGATGGTCTACGCGACATCGTCGATTGCGATCCTGTCGTTCATGGTCTGGGCGCATCACATGTTCACGACCGGCATGCCGGTCACGGGTCAGCTCTTCTTCATGTACGCGACCATGTTGATCGCGGTGCCCACCGGCGTGAAAGTGTTCAACTGGATCGCGACGATGTGGCGCGGTTCGATGACCTTCGAGACACCAATGTTGTTTGCCGTCGGCTTCATCTTCGTGTTCACGATGGGTGGATTCACAGGGCTGATCCTGTCCGTCGCGCCGGTCGACATCCAGATGCAGGACACGTATTATGTCGTCGCCCACTTCCATTACGTGCTTGTGGCCGGTTCCTTGTTTGCGTTGTTCGCAGGCTTCTACTACTGGGGTCCGAAGTGG
>JAYVTD010000165.1:0-7774 GCA_043774765.1 Rhizobacter sp.
GAGCGTTTGGGCTCGTGTTTGTCGTCCATCTTCACGCCGGTCGGAATGCCGCGGCCGTTGTCGGTCACGCTGATCGAGTTGTCGGTGTGGATCGTGACGACGATGTCGTCGCAGTAACCCGCCAGCGATTCGTCGATCGAGTTGTCGACCACCTCGAACACGAGGTGGTGCAGACCCGTGCCGTCGGACGTGTCGCCGATGTACATGCCAGGGCGCTTGCGCACCGCTTCCAGGCCTTCGAGGATCTGGATGCTGCCTTCGCCATAAGCAGCGCTGTCGGCGGCAAACTCCGTCGCTTTGGCAGCTTTGTTGGCCTCGTCGTCGGGAGAGGTCGATTCACTCATAGGTTCGTTTCAGAGAGCCCGAAGGGCCCGGTCGTCATTCAAGACAGAACCCCCCGCTTGGCGGGGGGCAGGGGGGAGCGCAGTGACCGCGCAGCGCATCTAGCCGCTGCGCGGCTAGATGCGCATCGGCATCACCACGTACTTGAAGCCGGCCTGTTCAGGCACGGTGATCAGCGCGCTCGAATTGGTGTCTTGCAGCTCCAGCTTCACCATCTCGACGCTCATGTTCATCAACGCATCGATCAGGTAGGTGACGTTGAAGCCGATCTCGATGCTGTCACCGGCGTAGTCGATCTCGAGCTCTTCCTTCGCTTCTTCCTGTTCGGCATTGCTCGACGCGATGCGCAAGGTGCCGGGCTCGATGTTGACGCGCACACCCTTGAACTTTTCGCTCGTCAGGATCGCGGCGCGTTGCAGGCTGGCCAGGAACGGCGCGCGGCCTAGCGTCACGTGGTTTTTGTGGTTCTTCGGAATCACGCGGTTGTAGTCGGGGAACTTGCCCTCGACCAGCTTGGTCACGAACTCCATGCCGCTGAAGCTGAACTTGGCCTGGTTGCCGGCAAAGCGCATCTCGATCGGCGTGTCTTCGTCCTTCAGCAGGCGCTGCAGTTCGAGGACGGTCTTGCGCGGCAGGATCACTTCCTGTTTCGGGATCTCGACATCGAGCGTGGCCAGCGCCAGCGCCAGACGGTGGCCGTCGGTCGCGACGAGCGTGAGGTTCTTGCCTTCGGCGACGAACAGGATGCCGTTCAGGTAGTAGCGAATGTCGTGCACCGCCATCGCAAAGTGCACCTGGTTGATCAGACCCTTAAGCGCTTTTTGCGGCACGCTGAACATCGGCCCGAAGTCAGCCGCTTCCTGCACCAGCGGGAAGTCGTCGCTCGGCAGAGTCTGCAGCGTGAAGCGGCTCTTGCCACCCTGAAGCGTCAGCTTGTTCTGGGTCGCCGTGAGCGTGACGACCTGGTCGGTCGGCATCGAACGCAGGATGTCGATCAGCTTGCGTGCGCCGACGGTGGTGGCGAAGTTGCCACCGTCACCCCCGAGTTCGGCACTGGTGCGAACCTGGATTTCCAAGTCGCTGGTGGTCAGCTCGAGTTGCGAGCCGGTCTTGCGGATCAGCACGTTGGCCAGGATCGGCAAAGTGTGGCGCCGCTCCACGATGCCGGCCACCGCTTGCAAGGCACTCAAAACTTTTTCTTGCGCTGTCTTCAAGACAATCATTTGAACCTCTCAACTTGGTCGTAATAGTAGAGCGAGCCATTTTCTGTGGACAAGGCCATTTTCGCCTGCCCGATCAGGCACTTAGGCCCCTGTAAACCATGGGGGCGAAAGCCATGTTTGCCAATGCGCGAACGACAACAACTTCGCCGGAACGCCAGAGCCTGTGGACAGCTGGGTGTTTGTTCCAAAGTTGTCCCCAGCCTTGTTGCTTGACAGCTGCTGCATTCCTGTTCATCCCTTCAGCGTTTGTTCGAGCACGTGCAGCTGCTGGTTCAGCTCGGTGTTTTTCTGCCGCTCGGCGCTGATCTTGCGCACCGCATGCAACACTGTTGTGTGGTCGCGTCCTCCGAACAGCTCGCCGATCTCGGGCAGGCTCTTTTGTGTCATGTCCTTGGCCAGGTACATTGCGATCTGGCGCGGCCGGGCGATGCTGGCCGGCCGCTTCTTGCTGTACATGTCGGCAACCTTGATCTTGTAGAAGTCGGCCACCGTCTTCTGGATGTTTTCGACCCCGATCTGACGGTTCTGGATCGACAGCAGGTCTTTCAGCGCTTCGCGTGCCAGGCCGATGTTGATTTCCTTGTGGCTGAAACGTGAGTACGCCAGGATCTTGCGCAACGCGCCTTCGAGCTCGCGCACATTGGCACGCACGTTCTTGGCGACGAAGAAGGCCACGTCTTCGGGCATCAGCGTCGCTTCGAGCTCTGCCTTGCGCATCAGGATCGCCACACGCATCTCGAGCTCGGGCGGTTCGATCGCGACCGTCAGACCGGCGTCGAAGCGCGAGGTCAGCCGCTCGTCGATGTCCACCAGCCCTTTCGGGTAGGTGTCGCTGGTCATGATGATGTGGGCCTTCTTCGCAAGCAGCGCTTCGAAGGCGTTGAAGAACTCTTCCTGCGTGCGCTCCTTGCCGGCGAAGAACTGCACATCGTCGATCAGCAGCAGATCGAGCTGGTGGTACTTGGCTTTCAACTCGTCGAAGGTCTTGCGCTGGTAGTTCTTCACCACGTCGGTGATGAACTGCTCGGCATGCAGGTAAAGGATGCGCGCGTCGGGCTTGTCGGCCAGCAGCGCGTTGCCCACGGCGTGGATCAGGTGGGTCTTGCCCAGGCCGACACCACCGTAGATGAACAGCGGGTTGTACATCTGCCCGGGTGCGCCGGCCACGTGCAACGCGGCCGTGCGTGCCATCTGGTTGGCGCGGCCGGGCACCAGCGTATCGAAGGTCAGCACGGGGTTCAGGCGGCTGCGCGACGGCAACACGGCAGCCTGCAGAGACGCGACGGCCAGGCCGTTGCGCCCGGTGGGCAAAACCACACCTTTCAGTGCCTGCGCAGAGACAACCGCGGCCGAGGGCGCGAAACCGTGGTCGGCCCCGGCCTGGCCACCCGGCTGTGGATCGCGTGCGGCCAGCGTCACGTCCAGGCGCACGTGTCTGCCGGCCAGTTCGGCGAGCACGGCTTCGATTCGCCCGGCGTACTGGTTGCGAATCCAGTCGAGCTTGAAACGGTTGGGCACGCGCAACGTGACCACGACGCCATGTTCACCCTGATCGGTGATTTCGGCCCCGGGCAGTGGGCGTATCCAGGTGTTGAATTGTTGTTCGGGCAGCTCGGCGGCGAGGCGCTCGCAGCCGCGCTGCCAAAGGTCAGCGCTCATTTGTGGAAAAGTTCTTCTGTAGAGCGATTGAATTGTACGTTGTGCGGGCCTGGAATCGACAGTTATCCACAGTCGAAAAGCAGGCGCCAAAGGCCCTGCAGACTACGGCATTACGGCGTAAGTCATTGACGGACAAGGGTGTTTTTGGTGTAATAGTGGGTTTCCCGGAGCCCAGAGCACTATCGGCGCACCGCATCGCCGTGTGCGGCGCCCTTCGTGGCGATTCTCCCTATGGACACCCCGTGACCGACGGAACGGGCCTCCCATCAAACTACATTTCAGACAGAGTTGGACAGATCATGAAACGCACCTACCAAGCCTCCAAAGTTCGCCGTGCACGCACCCATGGCTTTTTGGTCCGCATGAAGTCGCGCGGGGGGCGCGCCGTGATCAACGCCCGTCGTGCGAAGGGCCGCAAGCGCTTGGCGGTCTGAGGCCGGCACCGCCTGCCGCGTTCCTCGCCCTGCCCCGATCACCGGATGCGCGGCCTGGCCGCACCCCACCCGTGATTGGCCGCCTTTTGCGTTCCGCTGACTTCGAGCGCGTGCTGCGCACCCGGTCCCGGGCGAGTAGCAAGCATTTTGCCGTTCACCATGTGGACGACAGTCCGAGCCGCCCGCACAAACCGGTCAGAGTTCAGGCTTTTCAGGCGGGTGCGGCTGAGTTATCAACAGATCTTGAACCAATCGAGGTCGAACCTGTGGATGACTTGCACCTTCCGACAAAAACCAGCCTGTGGTTGGGGGCGGTGGTGCCCAAGCGGCATGCGCGCCGAGCCGTCACCCGAACGCTGCTGAAACGGCAGATTCGCTCGGTCGTCGACGACCGCGCCGGTGCCTTGCTCGGCGGTCTTTGGGTGGTGCGCCTTCGTGCGCCATTCGACAAGGCCCGTTTTCCCAGCGCAGCTTCCGACGCGCTCAGACACTTCGCCCGCGAAGAACTTGAGCAGTTGTTCAGCGCCGCCGAGCTGCGTGTCGGCAAACCATGAGCGCCGCTGATCTGAGCTTGTGGCAGCGCATACTGATGTCGCTGGTGCGCGGCTACCGTTTTTTCCTCAGCCCCTGGCTCGGCAGCGCCTGCCGGTTCGAGCCGACGTGTTCGGCTTATTCGTTTCAATCGCTTGAAGCGAATAAGCCGACGTGTTCGGCTTATTCGCTTCAAGCGATTGAAACGCACGGCGCCGGAGCGGGCACTTACATGACGCTGCATCGCCTGGCACGTTGCCAGCCCTGGTGCGAGGGTGGGCACGACCCGGTTCCCGCCTTGCCCCCGGCCCTGTTTCGATCTTTTTCTGCCGTCGTGCCTGCGCACCCCGGAGCCGCTATTTCCCCCTCGACCGACAAGACCTCCCCATGACCGATATGCGCCGCACCCTGCTGTGGGTGGTGTTCTCCATGTCCCTGTTCCTGATCTGGGACGCCTGGAACAAGCACAACGGGCAGCCGTCGTTGTTCAGCCCAGCGCCAGCCAAGGTGGCTGCGCCTCCCGCAGGAGGCTTGCCACAACCGACGCTGGCGGGCGCCGCCCCTGCCGCCGCACCCATGGCCACGCCTGGCCCGGCCCCCGTAGTCGCTGAACAGACCACGATCATGACCGACGTGGTCAAGGCGACCCTCAGCGGTGCAGGCGGAACGTTGATTCGGGTCGAGCTGGTGAAGTACGCCGACCACGTCGAGAAGGAGTGGTACGAGCCGCTGCTGGCGCTGTTCGGACGCAGGTCCGTGGAGCCGCCAAAGAAAGACGTGGTGCTTCTCGACGCCAGCCCGAACCGCCTGTACCTCGCCGAGACCGGCCTGATCCCGGCCGCCGGCGGCACCGGCCTGCCGAACCACCACACCCTGATGACGCTGTTGCCCGGCGAACGCAGCCTCAAGCCCGGCGACAACGCGCTTCAGGTGAAGTTCGAATCGCCGGTCGTGGGCGGCGTCAAGCTCATCAAGACTTACACGTTCAAGCGCGGCGACTACGTGATCGACGTGAAGAACGAGGTTGTCAACGAATCGGGCGCGCCGGTGTCGCCGCGGCTGTACCTGCAGCTGGTGCGCGACGGCATAGCGCCGCCCGGCGAATCGAGCTTTTATTTCACCTTCACCGGCCCGTCGATCGACGACGGCAACAAGTTCCAGAAGGTCGAGTTCAAGGAGATCGAAAAGCGCGCGGCGACCGACAAACCCGACCACACGACCCAGTCCGACGCTGGCTGGGTCGCGATGGTGCAGCACTACTTCGCCTCGGCCTGGTTGATCGACAAGGCCGACGGCAGCAAGCAGCCGCGCGAATACTTCACCGGCAAGGCCGACGTGACGAACCCGGCCACCGGCCAGACGGCGCACGTGTATTCGGTCGGCATGTTCGTGCCGCTCGGCGAGGTGGCACCCGGTGCCACCAAGAGCTTTGATGCGAAATTGTTCGTCGGCCCGCAGGAAGAGGACAAGCTCGCCAAACTCGCGCCCCGCCTTGAGCTGGTGAAGGACTACGGCATCTTCAAGATGCTGGCCGAGCCGCTGTTCTGGCTGCTCACGCAATTGCACAAGATCCTGGGCAACTGGGGCTGGTCGATCGTTGGCCTGGTCGTGCTGTTGAAGATCGCGTTCTACTGGCTCAACGCCAAGGCCTACGGCTCGATGGCCAAGATGAAGGCCGTGAACCCCAAGATCACCGAGATGCGCGAGCGGTTGAAAGACAAGCCGCAGCAGATGCAGCAGGAAATGATGCGCATCTACCGCGAAGAAAAGATCAACCCACTCGGCGGCTGCCTGCCGATCCTGGTTCAGATGCCGTTTTTCATCTCCCTGTACTGGGTCTTGCTGTCGACGGTCGAGATGCGTGGTGCGCCCTGGGTCGGCTGGATCACCGACCTCTCGGCGAAAGACCCGTACTTCATCCTGCCGATCCTGATGACCCTGACCAGCCTGCTGCAGACCTGGCTGAACCCGACTCCACCGGACCCGGTGCAGGCCAAGATGATGTGGTTCATGCCGCTGATCTTCTCGGTGATGTTCTTCGTTTTCCCGTCCGGCCTGGTGCTGTACTGGTTGACCAACAACATCCTGTCGATTGCGCAGCAGTACGTGATCAACAAGCGGCTCGGCGTGCTCGGCAAGTAGCCGCGCTGCAAGCCGTGCCGTCAAAATGCCTCGCCGCGTGCGGGGCATTTTTCATTCGGGCCTGCGCGAGAATCGAACCATGCTGCCGCGCCACCAGGACCCCATCGTCGCCGTTGCCACGGCCAGCGGACGCGGGGCGGTCGGCATCGTGCGGGCGTCGGGTCGCGACCTGCGCGCACTGATCGACGCGTTGTGTGCCCGCCCGCTCGAAGCGCGCCGTGCCACCTACCTGCCCTTCGCCGACGGCGCCGGCGGGGTGATCGACCAGGGCCTGGCGATTCACTTCCCCGCACCGCACTCCTACACCGGCGAAGACGTGCTCGAGCTGCAGGCGCATGGCGGCCCGGTGGTGCTGCAGCTGTTGCTGGCGCGTTGCCTCGAAGCCGGTGCAGCCATCGGCCTGCGCCTGGCCGAGCCGGGTGAGTTCACCGAACGCGCGTTCCTCAACGACAAGCTCGATCTGGCGCAGGCCGAGGCCGTCAGCGACCTGATCGAAGCCAGCACCGAGGCGGCGGCGCGTTCGGCCGGGCGCTCGCTGAGCGGCGCGTTCTCAAACGAGATCAACGGATTGCGCGACCGGCTCGTCGCGCTGCGCATGCTGGTCGAAGCCACGCTCGACTTCCCCGAAGAGGAGATCGACTTTCTGGAGAAGGCCAACGCCCGCGGTCGGCTGAACGCCATCGCCGACAGCGTGGCCGCGGTGCTCGATCGTGCGCGCCATGGGGCGCTGCTGCGCGAAGGCATCAAGGTGGTGATCGCGGGGCAGCCCAACGTCGGCAAGAGTTCGCTGCTCAATGCCCTGGCGGGAGCGGAGCTTGCGATCGTCACGCCGATCGCGGGCACCACGCGCGACAAGGTCAGCGAAACGATCCAGATCGAAGGTGTGCCGGTGCACGTGATCGACACCGCCGGCCTGCGCGATTCAGACGACGAGGTCGAGCGCATCGGCATCGCGCGCAGCTGGAGCGAAATCGAAGGGGCCGAAGCGGTGCTCTTCATGCACGACCTCACGCGCCTCGGCGAGCCGGGCTACGACGCTGGCGAAGCGCGCATTGAAGCCCGCCTGCCGGCCACGCTGTCGAGCGCGAACCGCCTTCTGCACGTGTTCAACAAGGCCGACGCCGCACCGGCGGCAGGCACCGGCCTGGTGATCTCGGCGCGCACCGGCGAGGGCATCGAGGCCTTGCGCCGCCAACTGCTCGAACTGGCGGGCTGGCACGCCCAACCGGAGGGTGTGTTCATCGCCCGCACCCGCCACGTGCAGGCACTGCGCCGCACCGGCGAACACCTGCAGTGCGCGCAAGCCCAGGCGGCGCGCGCCGACGCCGCACTCGACCTGCTGGCCGAAGAGCTGCGCCTCGCGCACGAAGCGCTCGGCGAGATCACCGGCGCGTTCACGCCCGACGATTTGCTCGGCGAGATCTTCAGCCGTTTCTGTATCGG
>JAYVTD010000166.1:0-3846 GCA_043774765.1 Rhizobacter sp.
GAAGTCGACCGCTTCGAGCGCCATCTGCGCGGCTGATGTTTCGCCGGCGTCGATCACCAGCGAGTTCTGGCCGCGGGTCATGCGGATGTAGACCTCGGCGAGCAAGCCGGCGTCGAGCAAGGCGCCGTGCAGGCTGCGGTTGGAGTTGTCGACCTCGAGCCGCTTGCACAGCGCGTCGAGCGAATTGGCCTTGCCGGGGAACATCTCGCGCGCCATCGACAGGCTGTCGGTGATCTTGTCGACCAACGTCGCGAACTTCGGGCGGCCCAGGCGGCGCAACTCTTCGTTGAGGAAGCCCACGTCGAAGCCGGCGTTGTGGATGATGATCTCGGCGCCGGCCAGGTAGTCGAGCAGGTCGTCGGCGACCGCTGCGAACAGCGCTTTGTCGGCCAGGAATTCGTCGGTCAGCCCGTGGATCTTGACGGCGTCTTCGTGGCTGCGCCGCTCGGGGTTGACGTAGAAATGCAGGTTGCGGCCGCTGAGCCGCCGGTCGACCATTTCAACGCAGCCGAGCTCGATGATGCGGTCGCCCGATTCGGGGCTGAGGCCGGTGGTTTCAGTGTCGAGGAAAATTTGTCGCATCGGCCGATTTTAGGGTCGCGGTTCACACGCCGGGCTTTGCGCGGCCCATGACCCAGAGGGCCATGCCGGCCAGCACCATCGGCACACACAACCACTGACCCATGCTCAGCCCCAGGCTCAACAGACCGAGAAAGTCGTCGGGCTCGCGGAAGAACTCGGCGATGAAGCGCAGCACGCCATAGCCGATCAGGAACACGCCCGACACCTGACCCAGGCCGCGCGGCTTCTTCGCATAGAACCACAGCAGCACGAACAGCAGCAGCCCTTCGAGCAGGAACTGGTACAGCGACGACGGGTGGCGCGGCATGGTCGACCCGGATTGCGGGTAGATCATCGCCCACGGCAGGCTCGGGTCGGCGGCGCGGCCGGGCAGCTCACCATTGATGAAGTTGCCGATGCGCCCGCTGGCCAGGCCCGTCGGCACGCACGGCGCGATCAGGTCGGTAACAGCGAGGAAACGCCGGCCCCGCATGCGCGCGAAAACCGCCATCGCCACCAGCACGCCCAGCAACCCGCCGTGGAAGGCCATGCCGCCCTTCCAGACCGCGAACACTTCGAGCGGGTGGGCAGCGTAGTAGCCCGGCTTGTAGAACAGCACATAACCGAGCCGCCCGCCGATCACCACGCCGAGCACGCCGTAGAACAACAGGTCTTCGATGTCACGCCGGGTCCAGCCGGCCTCGGCGAACTGGGCGAGCTTCACGCGCTGCGCGCCGAGCCAGACGAACAGGCCGAACGCCGCGAGGTAGGTCAGCCCGTACCAGTGAATGGCGATAGGGCCGAGCTGCAGCGCGACCGGGTTGAAATGTGGATAGACAAGCATGGGATCGGTCGGAAGCTGAAATCAGCGCGAACGATACCGCAGCAGCCTTCACAGCAATTCGCGCACGTACTCGACGAAGCGTTGCACTGCCGGCTCGGCCACGGCCGGCCAGACGAGGCTGGTTTCGCACTGCGGCGCAGCAGCGGCCAGCGCCGCCGGCAGCGGGCGGTAGACGACGCCGGCGCGCTGCAGCTGCGTCACCGCCCGGGGCACGAGCGCAATGCCGAGGCCCGCGGAGACGAGGTTGACGATGGTCTGCATCTGGATCGCCTCCTGGGCGATCGCCGGCGTGACGCCGTGCCGGTGATAGAAAGCGAGCACCGCGTCGAACAGCGACGGCGTGATGGCACGCGGAAAGATCACCAGCGGCTGCGCGAGGATGTCGACCGCGCGCAGTCGGCGTGCCGCCGCCCAGGGCAGCGACTCGGGCAGCGCAAGCACCAGCGGCTCGACGCCGAGCGACAGCGTCTCCAGGCCGAGGGCAGCGCCCGGCGCCATGCCGGGCGCATGCAGCACGAAGCCGGCGTCGATCTCGGTGCGCTCGAAGGCCTTGAGCTGCACGTCGCCGGTCGCCTCCATCAGCTCGACCGAAATTCCCGGCCAGCGCTCGCGGAAGCCGCGCAGCCAGGCCGGCAACGGGCCGAAGCCCACGGTCGAGATGAAGCCCAGGCGAATGCGCCCGATCTCGCCGCTGGTGGCACTTTTCGCCAGCGCCGGTAGCGCCGCCGCCTGGCGCAGCAGCTGCCGCACCGGCTCCACCAGCGCCAGGCCCGCCGGCGTGAGCGCCACGCTGCGGCGGGTGCGCTCGAACAGCGCCACGCCCAGGCGCCTTTCCATCTGCTGCACGGCCAGCGTGAGCGGCGGCTGGGTCATGTTCAGCAGCGCGGCCGCGCGGCCGAAGTGCAATTGCTCGGCCAGCACCAGAAACTGGCGCCAGGCGCGCAGCTCGATCGCCGGCGAGGCGGGTTCGTCTTTCATTTGCCAAGCATATCAATGCCGGCCGAAACATATATTGGACGCTGGGCGCGTCGGCCCGGATACTGTGCGCCTCGTCTGAGGAGAACCCCATGAAGATCAACCGACGCTCGGCCAACATCACCGAAGGCGTGGCCCGTGCCCCCAACCGTTCGATGTACTACGCGCTCGGCTACGAAGAGGCCGATTTCAAGAAGCCGATGATCGGCGTGGCCAACGGCCACTCGACTATCACGCCCTGCAACTCGGGCCTGCAAAAGCTCGCCGACGCCGCCGTGGCCGGCATCGAAGCGGCCGGTGGCAACGCGCAGATCTTCGGCACGCCGACGATCAGCGACGGCATGGCGATGGGCACCGAAGGCATGAAGTACAGCCTGGTCTCGCGCGAGGTCATCGCCGACTGCATCGAGACCTGCGTCGGTGGCCAGTGGATGGACGGCGTGCTCGTGGTCGGTGGCTGCGACAAGAACATGCCCGGCGGCATGATGGGCATGCTGCGCGCCAACGTGCCGGCCATCTTCGTTTACGGCGGCACGATCCTGCCGGGGCGCTACAAGGGCCAGGACCTGAACATCGTCAGCGTGTTCGAGGCCGTGGGCCAGTTCAGCGCTGGCAACATGAGCGAAGAAGACTTCTGCCAGATCGAGCGCCGCGCCATCCCCGGCAGCGGCTCGTGCGGCGGCATGTACACGGCCAACACGATGAGCTCGGCCTTCGAGGCGCTCGGCATGAGCCTGCCGTTTTCGTCGACCATGGCCAACCCGCACGACGAGATCTCCACGGCGGCCACCGAAGCGGCGCGGGTGCTCGTCGAAGCCGTGAAAGCCGACCTGAAACCGCGCGACATCGTCACGCGCAAGAGCATCGAAAACGCCGTGGCCGTGATCATGGCCACCGGCGGCTCGACCAACGCGGTCTTGCACTTCCTGGCGATCGCGCACACCGCCGGCGTCGAGTGGACGATCGACGACTTCGAGCGCATGCGCAAAAAGGTACCGGTGCTGTGCGACCTGAAGCCTTCGGGCAAGTACCTCGCCGTCGACCTGCACCGGGCCGGCGGCATTCCGCAGGTGATGAAGGTGCTGCTGAAAGCCGGCCTGCTGCACGGCGACTGCATCACGATCACCGGCAAGACCGTGGCCGAGAACCTCGCGAACATCCCCGACGCGGCGCGCGCCGACCAGGACGTGATCCGCCCGATCGACCAGCCCATGTACGAACAGGGCCACCTCGCGATCTTGCGCGGCAACCTGTCGCCCGAAGGCTGCGTCGCCAAGATCACCGGCCTGAAGAACCCGGTGATGACGGGCCCGGCACGCGTTTTCGACGACGAGCAGTCGGCGCTCGCAGCGATCCTGGCCAAGAAGATCGTCGCCGGCGACGTGATGGTGTTGCGTTACCTCGGCCCCAAGGGCGCGCCCGGCATGCCGGAGATGCTCGCACCCACCGGCGCGCTGATCGGCCAG
>JAYVTD010000167.1:0-11554 GCA_043774765.1 Rhizobacter sp.
CGTGTGCCCGGGCTGCGCCAGCTTGCCTCGCGCTGCGCACGGCGCACAAACTCGGGCGCCGGGCCATGTTCGTCCGGGCCTTCCTCCTCAGCAGTCGCGGGCGCAAAGAGTGCGCCGACCTGCGACGAAACTTCATCGTCGGCGACCCATTCCGGGTTGAACTGGGCATCCGAAAACTCGTGGCGGTCGCGTGCGCGCACATGGTTCGCCGGGGTCGATTCGGAATCTGCACGGCGCGATCCGAACAGACGTGTGTCGAGTTTGTCGACCAGGTGCGGATCGGGCGTCGCGACGAAGCCGTCGGCGTTCCAGGGCGTATCGGAGATGGCGCTGGAAGTCGCTGCCGCGACGTCCGCACCGTGCAGCGCCGACCCTTCCGGCGGCGTGTCACGTTCGAGGTCGAACAGGCCTTCGAGTGCGTTGAACACCTCGTTGCAGCGCCCGCAACGCACCCAACCCTCGGAGACCTTGAGCTGGTCTTGCACGACGCGAAAGACGGTGCCGCAAGAGGTGCATCGTGTGGCCAGACTCATGGCCGAATCATGCCATGCACCTTCAGGCCGCCCGGTGGGCGGTCATCAGAATCCAGCCGTCGTCGGTGTCGCTCACCTTCAGCGTTAGCCAGCCGGCGTAGGCTGACTTGAGTTCGTCGGCCTGCCGTTCCAGAATTCCCGCCAGCACCAGGTCACCACCGGGCGCGACGTGCGAACACAAGAGCGGGGCCAGCAGCTTCAGCGGGCTGGCCAGGATGTTGGCGAACACGAGCGCGTAGCTCCCGTGCGCGGCGTCGGGCAGGCCCGCGCGAAGTTGCACGCCGTTGTGGCGTGCGTTTGCCGTGGTGGACTCGACGGCTGCCGGGTCGATGTCGACCGCGTCGATGTCGGTCGCCCCGTGCAGCGCTGCACCGATCGCCAGAATCCCCGAGCCACAGCCGTAGTCGAGCACCCGGGTCCAGCGGGCCGCCTTGCCGGGCGCCTGCAGAGCCGTCCAGCGCAGACACATGCGGGTGGTTGGATGGGTCCCGGTGCCGAAGGCCAGGCCGGGGTCGAGCCGGATCACGCGCCGCGCTTGCGCCGGCGGCTCATGCCAGCTCGGAACGATCCAGAAGTCCGGCGTCACCGGCACCGGCGCGAACTGCGACTGCGTCAGCCGCACCCAGTCCTGCTCGGGAACGGGCTGGACCGCATGCAGCTGAATGCCTGCGGCCCAGTCCTGCGCCAGCAACAAGGCGGCTGCGGACGTGGCCAGGGCTTCGTCGGCGAACAAGGCCTTCAGCATCGAGCGCTGCCAGCCGCTGCTCTGCGCCGGCATGCCGGGCTCGCCGAACAGCGCAGATTCCGCGCTCGTGTTGGCATCAGCATCTTCGACCGACACCGACAACGCGTCGAGCTCGTCCATCAACGCGTCCGACGCCATCTCGACGCACGCTTGCGGCGCCAGCAACTGCAATTCGACCATCGCCTGCCCCGCCTCAGCGTTTGTGCTGACTCAGCCAGCCTTCGAGGTAGTGGATGTTTGTGCCACCTTCGATGAACTTGGCATCCACCATCAGCTCGCGGTGCAGCGGGATATTGGTCTGGATCCCTTCGATCACCGTCTCCGACAGCGCGATCCGCATGCGCGCGAGCGCCTGGTCGCGCGTGTCGCCGTAGACGATGATCTTGCCGATCATCGAGTCGTAGTTCGGCGGCACGAAGTAGTTCGTGTAGGCGTGCGAGTCGACGCGCACACCCGGGCCGCCCGGCGGGTGCCACATCGTGATGCGCCCGGGCGAGGGCGTGAACTTGTACGGGTCTTCGGCGTTGATGCGGCACTCGATCGAATGCCCTCGCATCTGGATGTTGCGCTGCGTGAACGGCAGTTTCTCGCCGGCCGCGATGCGGATCTGCATCTGCACGATGTCGATGCCCGTCACCAGCTCGGTGACGGGGTGTTCAACCTGCACTCGCGTGTTCATCTCGATGAAGAAGAACTCGCCGTTCTCGTACAGGAACTCGAAGGTGCCGGCACCGCGGTAGCCGATTTTCTTGCACGCCGCGGCGCAGCGCTCGCCAATGCGCTCGATCACACGCCTGGGAATGCCCGGCGCCGGCGCTTCTTCGATGATCTTCTGGTGGCGCCTCTGCATCGAGCAGTCGCGCTCGCCCAGCCAGACCGCGTTCTTGTGCTCGTCGGCGAGGATCTGGATCTCGATGTGGCGCGGGTTCTCGAGAAACTTCTCCATGTAGACGGCCGGGTTGCCGAACGCCGCGCCGGCTTCGGCGCGTGTCGTCTGCACCGCGTGGATCAGCGCCGCTTCGGTGTGCACGACCCGCATGCCGCGGCCGCCGCCCCCGCCCGAGGCCTTGATGATGACCGGGTAGCCGACCGCCCGCGCCGCGCGAATGATCTCTTTCGGGTCGTCCGGTAATGCGCCTTCCGAGCCCGGCACGCAGGGCACGCCCGACTTGATCATCGCCTGCTTGGCCGAGACCTTGTCGCCCATCACACGGATCGAGGCCGGCGTCGGGCCGATGAACACGAAGCCGCTGCGCTCCACCCGTTCGGCAAAGTCGGCATTTTCCGAAAGAAAGCCGTAGCCGGGGTGAATGGCTTCGGCGTCGGTCACTTCGGCGGTCGAGATGATCGCCGGCATGTTGAGGTAACTCTGTGCAGATGCCGCCGGCCCGATGCATACGGCCTCGTCGGCGAGCTTGACGTACTTCGCGTCGCGGTCGGCCTCGGAATACACCACGACCGACTTGATGCCCAGCTCGCGGCAAGCTCGCTGAATCCGCAGGGCGATTTCGCCTCGGTTGGCGATCAGGATTTTCTTGAACATGGCAGCCTTATTCGATGATGAACAAGGGCTGCCCGAACTCCACTGCCTGGCCGTTTTCACACAGGATGCGCTTGACCGTGCCCGACTTGTCGGCCTCGATCTCGTTCATGATCTTCATCGCCTCGATGATGCAAATCGGCTCGCCTTCCTTGATCTGCGCCCCGACCTCGACAAAAACTTTCGAGCCCGGGCTGGCCGACAGGTAGAAAGTGCCGACCATCGGTGACTTCACTGCGTGGCCCGGGTCGACCGGCACGGCGACCGGTTCGGCTGGCACGGCACTGGCCGATCCGACCGCGACGGGCGCTGCAGTCATGGCCGGCTGCGGTGCATAGGCCATCGGCGCCGCGATGGCAGGCTCAGATTTGACAATCCGCACCTTTCCGTCGGCTTCGGTGATCTCCAGCTCCGAAATGTTCGAATCAGAGACCAGATCGATCAGCGTCTTCAGTTTGCGAAGGTCCATGTTCTCTCCAACGTGTGCGTGTCGGCGTGTGCGGCCGATCAGGTCTGCCTCTGGTGGGCGCTAAAACTCCGAGTGTTTTGCACTCATGAAGCCGCGCACTCTACGCGCTTTGAATTCAGTTGGCCTCTGTTGACAAGAATTTAATCCACCAGCGCGAACCGGCGGTCGGGCGGCCGTTACCGGGTCGACTCGGCCCAACGTGCGAGGTCTTCTGGAGCAATTGCGCCCAGTTTCTGGTGTTTTGCGGCACCCGTGGAATCGAACACCACGCTGAACGGCAAACCGCCGCCGGTATTGCCGAGCGCGCGCGACAGGCTCACGCCCTCGAAGCCGGCCAAACCCACCGGGAAACTCACGGGGCGCAGGGCCAGAAAGGCTTGCACTGGCGCGTCGTTGTCCACGGCCAGCCCGATCACCTGCCAGCCACGCGCTTGCTGGACCTGGTGAAACTGGTCGAGCAGCGGCAGCTCGGTGATGCACGGCCCGCACCACGTGGCCCAGAAGTTGAGCAGCACCGGTTTGCCGCGAAACGCCGCCATGCGCAACTCGCCGCCGCCGGGTCTGGCGAAGGTTTTTGCCCAGATCAGTGTTTGCAGCTCGGCTTCCGACTGAACGCGGCGGCGCCACAGCGCACCGCCCAAGCCCGCAGCAGCGGCCGAGGCGGCCGTGGCGGCAAAGACCAGCGAGCGCCGCTTCACGCCGGCTCCATCAGCTTGCGCAAGGCGGACACGTCGCCACGCTGAGAGCGGCCGCCGGCGTCGGGCTTGAGGGCGCCGCGCAGGTCGTCGTGGTCCAGCACACTCAGCAAGACGGTGACCTGTTCGCCCAGCTCGGCACTGAGGCTGCTCACGCTCAGCACGTCGACCTCGGCGCCGCGCAAGCTCGTCGTCCTGCCCACGTCGTAGGAAACGCCGCGGTCGATGAGCGCCAGCTCGGCGGCTTTGGAGTCATCGCAGAAGAGCTGAAGGTGCACGTTGTTCAGCCGGGTGGCCGTACCGCGCCAGACCGCACCGGTCAAGTGCGGGCGGAATTCTGCCAGCTGCTCCATCCAGACCCGCGCCACGGCGCGCAGCGCGGCCAGCTCGGCCGGTTGAGTGTCGGCGCAAAAGATCGACAGATAGGTCCGTACCTCGTCTTCGACCGCGTCGTTCGACGGCAGTGCGGAAGCGCGTGTGCTGTGCCGGCCGAGCAGACGCGCGGCGCGGCGCTTGGCCGGGCCGTACTCCATGCCTTCTTCGACCACCAGCCGAGCGGCTGCGGCGGCAATCTCGTCGGTGAAATTCGAAGACATGACGGGATTCCCTGTCCGTCAGGGCAGCTCGACGCCGCCCATGCGCGCCGCCACCGTACCGGCGCGGCCGACCACGTAGGCCGAATCGGGGCGCTTCTCGAAACGTTTCGGCGCCGGCAGCATCACCGCGAGCTGCGCCGCCTGCATCACCCCGAGGCCACTCGCGCCGACCCGGAAGTAGTGGCGTGCGGCGGCTTCGGCGCCAAAGACACCTTCGCCCCATTCCACGCTGTTGAGGTAGATCTCCAGAATGCGCTTCTTGGACAAAACAGCCTCGAGCATGAAAGTGACTGCAAACTCCTGAGCCTTGCGCAGCAGGCTGCGTTCGCTGCCGAGGAACAGGTTCTTCGCCAGCTGCTGCGTGATGGTCGAGCCGCCAACAACCTTCGGCTGGGCATGCACCGGCGCTTTGGCGGCAGCGACCGGCTTGCCCGCGCCGACCGCCTTCTGCACGCGCTTGTCGATCTGCTCGTTGAGCTTCTCGACCCGCGCTTCGGCCTTCTGGTTTCGTTCCCAGGCTTTTTCGAGAGCGTCCCACTCGACGCCACTGTGGTCGGCGAAGCCGGCGTCTTCCGAAGCGATCACCGCGCGTTTCAGGTTCGCCGAAATGCGCGCGTCGTCCACCCACTGCTGGCTCCACAGGATCTGGTGTTTTTCGGTCAGCAGCCGCCACGCTTCGGAGCGCTGGAAGGTGCTGGACTGCGGGTCGACCACCGCCATCATCGCGATGCGCGCCAGAAAATACAGCTGCAAGGCCAGCGCCGCCAGCAGCACCAGCAGCAGCGCCCGCAGCAGGTGAACCCAGGCCGCTTTCATCGCCTGGCCCGTGCCATACGCGCGCGCAACGCCGCCAGCACCGGCGCAGTGTCGGGCCGCACGCCGCGCCACAGCTCGAACGCCGCGCCGGCCTGTTCGACCAGCATACCCAGGCCGTCGCGGCCGGTGGCGCCGTGCTCGGCCGCCCAATCGAGAAAGCCCTGCGCGGCCGGGCCGTACATCATGTCCAGCGCCAGGGCGCCGGGCCGCAGCACCTTGTGCGAGACCGGTATCGCAGCGCCCTGCAGGCTGCTGGCGGTCGCATTGACGACCACGTCGAAGCCTTCGCCGCAGTCCGCCAGCGTGCTCGCACGCAGCCGCGCGGCGGCCGCCGCCGACCGGTGCCTGTGCACCAGCGCCTGCGCCTTGTGCAGCGTGCGGTTCGCGACCACCACCTCGGACGGCCGCGCCTGCAGCAGTGGCCCGAGCACACCGGCGGCCGCGCCGCCAGCGCCGATCAGCAGCACACGCTGGTCGCGCAGCACGACGCCGGCGTTGTGTTCGATGTCGCGCACCAGGCCGACGCCGTCGGTGTTGTCGCCACGCCAGCCCTCGGCGTCGAAGCTGAGCACGTTGGCCGCTTCCGCCAGCGCCGCGCGCTGGCTCAGGCGGGTCGCGATGCGCGCGGCCTCGAACTTGAACGGCACGGTGATGTTGCAGCCCTTGGCGCCGCTCTCGACCAGCGCGCGCAGCGAATCGGCGAACCCGTCGAGTGGCCAGAGCAGCCGGCCGTATTCCATCGCCTGCCCGGTCTGGCGCGCGAACTCGGCGTGGATGAACGGCGACTGGCTGTGTTCGACCGGGTTGCCGGCCACGACGTAACGGTCCATGGTCATCAGCTTCCGGGGGTGGCGCTCAAGGTGGTCTCGAGCGCCTCGTCGCGCGTGAAGCGAAAGCGCGACGTGATCACGAGCTGGTCGGCCTTGCGCCGCATCGCCGAGGTGAACGGGCCGAACGGCGCCGCCGCCTTGACGATGGCGATCGCGCGCCGGTCGAGCAGCTTCGAGTTCGACGGGCGCACGACCTCGGTTTCGATGACCCGGCCTTCGGCGTCGACCGTCACGTTCATCGTCAGCTCGCCGTACAGTTTGCGGCCCTGGTTCTCGGGGAAGTTGCGGGTGCCGCGGTCTTCGATCTTGCGGCGCAGCTGGTCGTAGTACATCGCGTAGACCTCTTCGCGCGTGGCCGGGCTGATGTAGCGCTTTTTCGGGCGCGCGTTTTCTTCATTGATGCGCTTCTCGATCTCGGCCAGCAGCTGGATCAGCTGGCGCCGGTGCTCTTCCTGCGAGCGCTCTTCCGGCGTGCCCTGGTCGCGCTGCGGGTCGGGCGCCGGCAGCAACGCGAGCTCGCGGCGAATCTGCGCCAGCAGTTGCTGCTGAGCTTCCTGCAATTGTTCGATCTGCTTGCGCGCGTCTTCGTTCGATTCGCCCAGCTCGACCAGCGCCGAAGGCGGCAGCGGCGACGTGGCGCGGCCCGCCTCGGCCTCGCCGCCGCCGGCCAGGCTCGCCTGCGCGATGGCCTGCGCCTTTTCGGGCCGCTCGCCGGAGCGCGAGTTGACGAGGATCACTTCCAGCGGCGTGTCCTGGAACACGCGGTTGAAGCCTTCGGGGTCGACGAAGCGCACCGTCAGCAGCACGGCGTGCAAGCCGAAAGAAACGATCAGCGCGATCTGCAGCGTCGAGAATTTTTTCGGCAGGCGCATGCGGTTTCAGCTGGCGGTGACCACATCCGCAGCTGGGGTGGCGATGGTCTCGCCAGCATCGCCGGCGATGTCGATCGCGAGCGAGAGCGGCCCGGCGCTGTCGGCTGCGTCGTCGGCGTCGGCTTCCGGGTCACTGGCGCGGCCGGTCGAGGCCGAGGCCGTGTCGTCGAGCCTCGCCACCAGGCTGGCGTGGATGTCCAGCGTCAGCAGGTCGGTGCCGCTCAAGCCCACGCGCACATGCGCACCACGCGGCAGGCTTTCGGTGCCGGGTGTGCGGAACACGAGCGGCAGGTCGTCGGCCCGCACCAGACCGTCTTTCATCACCACCGCGTTCAGCTCGTTGATGCCGTTCTGCGCCAGGTACTGCAGCGTCCAGTAGCGTTCGATGCCCGACTGGAAGCCGTTGTACTCGGCATAGGCCGCGTCGAAGGCCGAGATGATGGAGAACAGTTGCACGTCCTTCGGCTTGAAGGGCGCGGCCAGCGCGGCGGTGCGGCCGTGGCGCGCGCAGGCGATCAACTGCCACTGGTTCACCAGATCGACATAACGCCGCAGCGGAGAGGTGGCCCAGGTGTACTGCGCGACACCCATGCCGGCGTGCGGCGCGGGCTTGGTGCCCATGCGAACCTTCACGCCCGGCGCCATGCTGGCCTGGCTGCGGTAGATGCCGGGCACGCCGCAGTCGTGCTGCCAGCCGCCCCAGGTGCTGTTGGCGAGGATCATCGCTTCGGCCACGATCAGGTCGAGCGGCGAGCCGCGCTGGCGCGTGCTGATGAGCACCCGCTCGCTGCCTTGCGGCTCGCGCCCGTCGCCACCGTCATCTCGCTCGAGGCGGAAGTTGTAGTCGGGCCGGTTGAAGTTCTCCGGCTTGCCACGCGCCACCTCGCGCTGCGCTTTCAGGTGGCGGGCGAGGCGGAACGCCAGCGCCAGTTCGGCTGCGAATTCGTAGTCGGCCGGCGCTTCGCCTTTCAGCGAGGCTTCGGTGATCACGCTGTCGAGCTGGTCGTGGCGCAGGTTCGCGGCTATCGGCACACGCTCGAGCCGGGTTTCGCTGCTCTGAACGGCGAAGGTGGTTTCGTCCAGCGTGACGTAGAGCGACACCGCCGGGCAGTCTCGCCCTGCAATCAGCGTGTAGGCCTGCACCACCTCGTCGGGCAGCATCGTCAGCTTGTAGCCCGGCATGTAGACGGTGGACAAGCGCTCGCGCGCCACCTTGTCGAGCGGCGTGTCCGGTGCGAACGCCAGGCCCGGCGCGGCGATGTGCACGCCAAAAACGATGGTGCCGGTGCCGATGCCTTGCACCGAAAGCGCGTCGTCGATCTCGGTCGTGGCCGAGTCGTCGATCGAGAAGGCGCGCACGCCAGCGAGCGGCAGGCTTTCCTTGATCGTCGGCGCCTGCAGGGCCGGGAAGGCCGTGCCCTTTGGAAAGCTCTCGAACAGAAAACGCCGCCAGTGGAACTGGTACGGCGAATGGATCGCGCCCGCGCTCTTCAGCAACTCCAGCGGCGCACGCTGCGAGCGCTGCGCCGCTTCGACCACGGCCTTGTATTCCGGCGCATTCTTGTCGGGTTTGAACAGCAGTTTGTAGAGTTGCTCCTGAACCGCGGGCGGGCAAAGGCCTGCCACCAGCTCGCCGGCCCAGGTGTCGATCTGCGCGGCGACCAGCTTCTTGCGCTCGATTCCAAGCAGGGCGGCCTTTACGATCTCTTCCGGCGCCTTCTTGAAGTTGCCCCTGCCGAGCCGGCGGAAGTAGTGCGGTGCTTCGAACAGGCGAAACAGCGCCGCAGCCTGTTTTTCGATGCCCGCGCTGGCCTCGAAGTACTCACGCGCCAGGTCGGCGAAGCCGAACTCGCTGTCGGACGCAAATTCCCAGGCCAGGTCAAGGTCGATTTCTTTCGCGAGCGCCTGCGCAGCCGGGATCAGTTCGCCTGGTTGGGGCTTGTCGAACTTGAGCAGCACATTGGCGGTTTTCACTTTCACGCGCTTGCCGGAGTCGAGCTCGATCTGCACCGAGGCATCGGTCTCCGTCATCACGCGGCCGGCGAGGAACTTCCCGGCGTCTTCGAAGAGGGCGTACATAGGGGGTGGATTGTCGCTTGAACTGAAAGCCCGCCTGTTGCACGAACGGTCATCGCCCGGCTTGCAGCGCGGCGCGGCTTTGGCTAGTCTCGCGGGCTGCAACGACCGTGGCCGATCCGGCCCCGCACACCATGGAATTCGAAGAGTTCATCCGCACCGCCTGGGCCGAGCACGCCGACCAGCCCGACGAAGTGGCCGAGCGGCTCGCCCTGTCGCTCGACCGGGTCGAGTTGCCCGCCGACGTGGCGCCGTTCGCCGGCATCGTCACGCACGTGTTCGGTGAGCATCTGGCGCGTTTCGACGACGGTGTGGAGCTGCTCGAATCGGTGCGGCGTTTGCCGGCCTGCCACGGCCAGGCCGAGGCGCTCGGCATCCTGTCGCGCGGCGTCGCTGCGCTGCGTTATGCCAGTGGGGAGGCGCGTGCCCTCGACGTGCTGGCGCCGCAGGACCGCATGTCGGTGCTGGCCAACGCGTCGGGCGCGATCCTCGGCCGGCTCGACTTCGGGCGCGCCATCGCTGCTTATGACGAAGCTTTGCGTCTGGCGATCAAACACCGTCCGGAAGCGCGCGCCCAGCGTTCGCTCGCGGTGGCGGGCAACAACCTCGCGTCGAGCCTGGAACAGAAAGCCGACCGCAGTGCCCCGGAAACCGAAGGCATGCTGCGCGCCGCCGAAGCGGCACTGAAGTACTGGGCCCTGGCCGGTACCTGGCTGGAAGTCGAGCGCGCCGAATACCGCCTGACGCGCAGCCTGCTGCAGGCCGGGCAGGCGGGCGCGGCAATCGAACACGCGCGCCAATGCATTGCGGTCTGCGCGGCCAACGACGCGCCGGCCTTCGAGCGCTTCTTCGGCGAAGCCATGCTGGCCATCGCGCAGCGCAGCGCCGGCGATCAGGCCGGGTTCGCGACCTCGCGCGAGCGTGCGCTGGCCTTGTTCTCGCAGGTGCCCGACGACGAACAACAGTGGTGTGCGTCCGAGCTGAAGGAATTGCACGCCTGAACGGCGCCGTTTTTCAGTAGCTGCGCCCGCGCTTGAACTGCGCATGCGCACGCGGTGCCAGCGCTGCGCTGCGCGCGATCGCCGCGAACGAGCCCGCCGCATGCGCGTGGCAGATCGCCAGCCCCAGCGCGTCGGCCGCGTCCTTGCCCGGCAGGCCGGGCAGCGCGAGCAGGCGCATCACCATTTCCTGCACCTGCTCCTTGCGCGCCTGGCCGTGGCCGACGATGGCCTTCTTCATCTGCAGAGCGGTGTACTCGGCCACGTCGAGGTCAGCGGTGACGAGTGCGGTGAGTGCTGCGCCACGCGCCTGGCCGAGCAGCAGCGTCGACTGCGGGTTCACGTTCACGAACACGATCTCGACCGATGCGCAGGTCGGCTGGTAACGCGCGGTCACTTCGCGCACGCCGTCGAAGATGATCTTCAGACGTGCCGGCAACTGGCCGCTCGCGATGGCATCGGTCTTGATGGTGCCGCTGGCCACGTAATGCAGCTTCGAGCCATCGGCTTCGATCACGCCGAAGCCAGTGGTCCGCAGGCCGGGGTCGATGCCAAGGATACGCAGGGTGGCCATGTCAGTACCGCACGGCCGCCCGAAGGTGCTGACGCGCCCCCTCGGGGGGCAGTGAACGAAGTGAGCGTGGGGGCGGTTTCATGCTAAAGGCCGAAGTACCAGCGCACCGAATGGAAGAACACCGGCGCCGCGAAACAAAGCGGTGCCACCCGATCGAGCAAACCGACTGCGCCCGTCACCGAGGCCTTGCCACCCCAGCTGCGCACGCCGGCGTCGCGCTTCAGCGCTTTCATCACGAACTCGCCCAGCGTGCCGCTGCCACCGGCCACGAAACCCATCAACAAGGCCGGGATCGGCTTGAACGGCGTGGCCCAGTACAGGGACGCACCGACCACACCGGCGACCAGCGCCCCCAGGCCCCAGGCGCGCCACGAAAACGAGCGGCTGATCGCACGCGCGGCCGGGCGCCGGCGCAACCTTCGGCTCGCCACCTCCTGGGCAATCTGCGCGATCGCCACCACCAGCACCAGGTACAGCACGAGGAACGCACCGCGCCCCTTGTAGCTGGGCAGGTCGAGCAGCAGCAGCGCCGGTGCGTGGCTCATGCCGTAGACACAGACCATGATTCCCCACTGGATCTTCGCGGTGCGTTCGAGAAAACGCTGCGGGTCATTGCCGAACGCACTGACGACCGGTATGGCCAGGAACACGTAGACCGGAATGAACACCGTGAACAGGTCGAACTTCTGCGTGGCCACGATCACGTACTGCATCGGCAGCACGATGAAAAACGCCAGCAGCAGGCTGCGGTGGTCGCCGCGGCGCGTGTGCGTGAGCGTCACGAACTCGCGCAGCGCCAGGAACGAGATC
>JAYVTD010000168.1:0-5362 GCA_043774765.1 Rhizobacter sp.
TGCGCACCGGGCGGCTGAAAGACGACGAGTGGGGGCGCTTGTCTGAAGCGGTCGAGAAGCTCGGCAGCGCCAGCATGTTCATTGATGAAAGCTCGGCGCTCACGCCCACCGAGGTGCGTGCGCGTGCCCGGCGCCAGGCGCGCCAGTGCGGCCAGCTCGGCATGATCGTTGTCGACTACCTGCAGCTGATGAGCGGCAGCGGCGGCAGCAGCGATGAAAACCGCGCCACCGTCATCGGCGAGATCTCGCGCGGCCTCAAGTCGCTCGCCAAGGAACTCAAGTGCCCGGTGCTCGCGCTCTCGCAGCTGAACCGCAGTGTCGAGTCCCGCACCGACAAACGCCCGATGATGAGCGACCTGCGCGAGTCGGGTGCGATCGAACAAGACGCCGACGTCATCATGTTCATCTACCGCGACGACTACTACACCAAGGAAGCCAGCAAGGAGCCGGGTGTCGCCGAGATCATCATCGGCAAACAGCGCAACGGGCCCACCGGCACCGTCAAGCTTTTCTTCAACAAGCCGCTGACGAAGTTCGACAACCTCGCACCCGGCAGCGCGGGCGGCGACTATTGAAGCTGTTTGATTCCGCGGGGGTCATGACCCACCGCCGCGCCGTGTTCACGATGGTCGCCGTCGCGCTGATGTGGAGCATCGCGGGCGTCGTCACACGCCACCTGGAAGCAGCGCGCAGCTTCGAAGTCACGTTCTGGCGCAGCGCGTTCACCGTCGTCACGCTGGCCGTGCTGCTGCCGGCCTTGCGTGGGCGCGAGGCCTTGGTTCGTTCGCTGCGCGAAGGGGGCAGAACGATGTGGCTCTCCGGCCTGTGCTGGAGCGTGATGTTCACCGCCTTCATGGTCGCGCTGATGATGACGACCGTCGCCAACGTGCTGGTGACGATGGCGATCGCGCCGCTGCTCACCGCGCTGGTCGCACGATATTTCCTTGGCCACCGGCTGGCCACGCGCACCTGGGCCGCGATCGTCGTCGCCGGCATCGGCATCGCGTGGATGTATGCGCGCGAGGTGAGCGGCGGCGGTGCGCAGCACCTGCTCGGCACCGCGATCGCGCTGGCGGTGCCGATGGCCGCGGCGGTCAACTGGACCGTGATCCAGCACAACCGCAGTGCCGCCGGCATCGACCTGCTGCCGGCCGTGCTGATCGGTGCTGTGATCTCTGCTGTGATCACCTTGCCGCTCGCCTTGCCCTTTGCCGCATCGGCCCATGACCTGGGCCTGCTGGCCCTGTTGGGGGTGGTTCAGTTGTCGATCCCGTGCCTGCTCGCGGTCTCGGTGGCGCGCCATCTGAGTGCGCCCGAGGCCTCGTTGCTTGCGCTGCTGGAAGTGGTCTTCGGCGTGGCCTGGGCCTGGCTCGGTGCGAACGAGACGCCAGCCGCGCACGTGCTCGGTGGCGGCGCGCTGGTGCTCACCGCATTGGCGGCGAACGAAGCGGTGGCGCTGCGCGGTTCCAGGACCTGAACGGAGAGGGCTTCCCCTCAGCCCGGCTCGAACGCAGCGCCTTAGGATCGGCTCACCACTGCCGAGGCAAGCTGCATGAAACAACTACCGGGGCTGGACGCCAGCTTTCTGCACCTCGAAACGCCGCAGATGCCGATGCACGTGGGCGCGCTCCACAATTTCGAGCTGCCGGCCGGATACAAGGGCGATTTCCTCGCCGACATGCGCCGCCACATGGCAGCGCGCCTCGTGCTCGCACCGGCATTGCGCCAGAAGCTCGTCAAGATGCCGCTCAACCTGAGCAACCCGACCTGGGTCGACGACGAGCCCGATCTCGACCAACACATCGTCGGCATCACGCTGCCGAAAGGCAGCGGCCAAGCCGAGCTCGAAGCGCAGGTCGGCCTGCTGCACCCGGTGCTGCTGGACCGCAGCCGGCCGCTGTGGAAGTTCCACGTGTTCGACGGTCTCGCCGATGGCCCCGGCGGCACGAAGCGCTTCGCGATGTACACGCAGCTGCACCATGCCGCCGTCGACGGGCAGGCCGCCGTGGCCCTCGGCCAGGCCATCCTCGACCTGAGTCCGGCCGGGCGTGAGGTCGACCAGCAGCGTCGGGGCAAAGTCCGTCGTGAACTCGGCCTGGCCGACATGCTGCGCGCTGTGCTCGGCAATCAGGCGGGACTGGTGCTCGACGCGGTCAAGGCGATTCCCGGTACGGTCGGCGTGCTGTCGCAGATGGCCTCTCAGAAGGTCGGCGACACGGCAGGCGGCACACTGGCGTCGGTGATGGCCCGGCTCAAGGGGCAGGGCGCCGCCGCGCGTGGCAAGAGCGTCAGCAACCTGGCGCTGGCACCACGCACCCGGCTCAACACCACCGTCTCGGCCACGCGTGCGTTCGCATCCATCAGCCTGCCGCTGGCCGCACTGAACGTCACCCGCCGCAAACACAAGGCGAGCCTGAACGACGCAGTGTTGATGGTCTGCAGCGGCGCGCTGCGGCGCCACTTCCTGAAGCACGGCCCGCTGCCGCGCAAGTCGCTGGTCGCCGGTGTGCCGGTCTCCACCCGCGCGAAGGGCGACACCTCGTCCAACAACCAGGCCACGATGACACTCGTGAGCCTGGGCACGCACATCGCCGACCCGGCCAAGCGGCTGGCGCACGTGCTCGCCGCCACCGCCGCGATGAAATACAACCTCGGCGCGATGAAGAGCCTCATGCCGACCGACTTCCCCTCGCTCGGCGTGCCCTGGCTGATGGAGTCACTGAGCAACCTGTACGCCAAGGCGCGTGTGGCCGACCGGCTGCCGGCCATCGCCAATGTGACGATCTCGAACGTGCCTGGCCCGACCGTGCCGCTCTACATGGCCGGGGCGAGGATGCTGACCAACTACCCGACCTCGATCGTCGTGCACGGTGTGGCGCTCAACATCACGGTGCAGACCTACAACGAGTCGCTCGAATTCGGGCTGATCGCGTGTGGTGAAGCGATGCCCGAAGTGACTGAGCTCGCCCGCCACGTGCAGGCCGCGTTCGACGAATTCCAGGCGCTGCCGGCGAGCGTGGTGACCGAAGCCACCCCGCCACCGAAGGCCACCGAACCGGCGGCGAAAAAGGTGCGCGTGAAGAAGCCGGCGGCGAAGAAGGCAACGGCAGAAAAGTCGCCCGCACGAAAAGCTGCCCTGAGGAAAGCCGCCAAAGTTGTCACGCGCGCGACACCGGCGCCTAGGGCAAGCGCTCCAAAGAAAGCATCGGCCCGCCGCTAACATGGGCTGATCGAATCCGCCTCGTTTCCCCGCATGCCGAGAACGCGCCACGCCGCTGCTCCAACACCTCACGCCGCCGCCGATCTGCGGCCCCCCAGTGCGTTCTTGATGATGCTCGAAGGCCGGGCGCCCTGGGAGCTGGCGGCGCTGTTCGCCGCCACACCCTGGCTGCGCCGCGTGCCCCGCGGCGATGGACACCCGGTGCTGGTGTTCCCCGGCATGGGCGCCAACGACTTCACCACCGTTCCGCTGCGCAACTTTCTCGACAGCCTGGGCTACGCCACCAAGGCCTGGGGCCAGGGTTTCAACTTCGGGCCGCGCATCGGTGTTCTTAAGAAGTGCGCTGCCGACGTGCGCGCACTGTCCGAACAGCACGGCCAGCCGGTCAGCCTGATCGGCTGGAGCCTGGGCGGGCTCTACGCCCGCGAAATGGCCAAGCAACTGCCGGCACAGACGCGCTGTGTGATCACGCTCGGCACGCCCTTTAGCGGCCACCCGCACGCCACCAACGCGTGGCGCATCTTCGAGTTGCTGAGCGGCCAGAAGTCGCACGACGCCGCGATGATCGAGCGCCTGCGCACGCCGCCGCCGGCGCCCACGACATCGATCTATTCACGCACCGACGGCATCGTCTCGTGGCGCTGCAGCCTGAATCCGAAGAGCGCACTGACCGAAAACATCGAAGTGCATGCCAGCCACGTCGGCATGGGCATGAACCCGCTTGCGCTCTACGCAGTGGCCGACCGGCTCGCTCAGGCGCCAGGGCAGTGGCAGCCGTTCGAGCCGCACGGCGGCCGGCGCCACTTCTTTCGCACCGGCCATCCCGACCCCGCCAGCACGGCGAACTGACCCATGCAAATCTCAGCCAACGGCACCCAGCTCGAAGTCGAAGACCACGGCCCCGTCACCGGCGAGCCCCTGTTGTTGATCATGGGTCTGGGCATGCAGCTCGTGGCCTGGCACACCGAGTTCGTGGCCAGCCTGGTGGCGCGCGGCTTCCGCGTGATCCGTTTCGACAACCGCGACATCGGCCTGAGCCAGCGCTACGACCACCTCGGCGTGCCCAACCTCGCGATCGACTCGATCAAGTACGCGGTCGGTTTGAAGGTGACCGGCCCCTATACCGTGGCCGACATGGCCGACGACACGGCCGGCCTGCTCGACGCGCTCGGCATCCAGAGCGCGCATGTGTGCGGCGCCTCGATGGGCGGCATGATCGCGCAGCAGCTCGCGGTGCGGCACCCGGCGCGCGTGAAGAGCCTGACGCTGATGATGACCAGCAGCGGCTCGCGCCGCCTGCCCGGGCCGACGCTGAAGGTGCGCCGCGCGCTGCTCTCGCGGCCCGACAACGCCAACGACATCGAAAGCGTGATCGCGCATTACGTGCGCCTGTACAAGCTGATCGGCAGCCCGCGTTACCCTGCCAGTGACGCCTACCTGAACGAGCGCCTGGGCATGTCGGTGCGGCGTTCTTACCGGCCGCAGGGCACGGCGCGCCAGATGGTCGCGATCGCGGCCGACGGCAACCGCTCGAAACTGCTCTCGCAGATCGAGGTGCCCACGCAGGTGATCCACGGGCAGGACGACCCACTTGTGCCGGTGGCCGCGGGCCACGACCTGGCGCAGAAGATTGCCGGCGCGAAGCTCGACCTGATCGAAGGCATGGGCCACGATCTGCCGGTGGAACTGTGGCCACGTTTCGTGGCCGGCATTGCCGATGCGGCAGCGCGCGCCTGACGCAGCGCAGCGGCACTGCCGCCGCTTCCTACTTGACGGCCTGCACGTTCTCGTCGGCCAGCAACCCCATGTCGCGGATATTGTGGTGGCGCGCGCGCCAGCCGCGGAAGCTGCGGCGCAGGTTGGCGATCGAGATCATGTAGTAGATGCCCTTTAGAGCCCACAACGAAGGCTGGATCGGGCTCTTGCCGTACAGGTCACCGGCCAGCAACGACATCAGCGCTTCTTTCACCCGCAGCGGGTTGATCGGGTACATGAAGAGCTGGCGGATCGTCGGGTTGGTCACGCGGGTGATGAACCAAGAGTATTCCTTCGGGCCCTTCTTCATCATCGCGTCGAAGCGCTTGCGGGACCGCGCCGCCTCAGTCGGGCGGTCGAGCACGGTCGATACCACGTCGGCGCCTT
>JAYVTD010000169.1:0-5753 GCA_043774765.1 Rhizobacter sp.
GCAGCGCCTGCATGAACAGGTTGCTCTTCATCTTCAGGTTGCGCCCGGTCATGATGTTGTCGAGCACGCTCATGCCCTTGAACAGCGCCAGGTTCTGGAAGGTGCGCGCCACGCCCATCTCGGCGACCTGGCGCGAGTTCATGTGCGTGAAGGTCTGGCCTCGAAAGCTGATCGAGCCTTCCTGCGGCGCATAGACGCCGTTGATGCAGTTCAGCATCGAACTCTTGCCGGCGCCGTTGGGCCCGATGATCGCGCGCACCTCGTGCTCGCGCACGTCGAAGCTGATATCGGTCAGTGCCTTCACGCCACCAAAGCGCAGGCTGATGTTCTTCACGTCGAGAATGACTTCGCCGATCTTTCGCTCTGCCATCAGGCGGCCCTCTTCACGGCCGCGAAGGTCTTCGCATCGCCAATCTTCAGCGTGGCCGACACGACCCCGGAGCGACCATCTTCAAACTTCACCTGGGTCTCGATGAACTGCTCGGTCTTGCCGCCGTACAGCGCGTCCACCAGCACCTGGTAGCGCTCGGCGATGAAACCGCGCCGCACCTTGCGCGTGCGCGTCAGCTCGCCGTCGTCGGCGTCGAGCTCCTTGTGCAGGATAAGGAAGCGGCCGATCTGCGAAGCCGCGAGCATGCTGTCGAGCGCGAGATCGGCGTTGACCTTCTCCACGCACTCGCGGATCAGTTCGTAGACCTCGGGCTTCTGTGCCAGGTCGGTGTAGCCGGCGTAAGGCAGGTTGCGCTTCTCGGCCCAGTTGCCGACGGCTTCGAAGTCGATGTTGATGAACGCGCAGACCGAGGCGCGCTTGTCGCCGATCGCCACCGCTTCCTTGATGTGCGAAAAGAACTTGAGTTTGTTCTCGACATACTTGGGCGCGAACATCGCGCCGTCGTTCGCACCGCCGACGATGCGGCCCACGTCTTTCGCGCGGTCGATGATCTTCAGGTGGCCGCTCGCGTCCAGAAACCCCGCGTCACCGGTGTGGTACCAGCCCTCGGCCGTCAGCACCTCGGCGGTCGCGGCCGGGTTCTTGTAGTACTCGCGCAGCAGGCCAGGCGACTTGACGAGGATCTCGCCCGACTCGCTCACCTTGAGCTCCACCCCGTCGATCGGCACGCCCACCGTGTCGGCGCGCGCTTCGTGGTCGGGCTGCAGGCAGACGAACACGGCGGTCTCGGTCGAGCCGTAAAGCTGCTTCAGGTTGATGCCGATCGAGCGGTAGAAGGTGAACAGGTCGGGGCCGATCGCTTCACCGGCGGTGTAGGCCACCCGCACCCGCGAAAAGCCCAGCGTGTTGCGCAGCGGGCCGTAGATGAAGAGCCTGCCGAGCGCGTAGCGCAGGCGGTCGGTGCTCGAAACCGCCTTGCCGTCCATCAGCTGCGGGCCGACTCGCCGCGCCAGTGCCATGAAGTGCTGGAACAGCCACTTCTTGAGGGCGCCAGCGTCTTCCATGCGGATCATCACCGTCGTCAACAGGCCTTCGAAGATGCGCGGTGGCGCGAAGTAATAGGTCGGCCCGATCTCGTTCAGGTCGATGCTGACCGTGCTCGCCGACTCGGGGCAGTTCACGACATAGCCGCACACCAGCCACTGCGCGTAAGAGAAGATGTTCTGCCCGATCCATGCAGGTGGCAGGTAGGCGAGCACTTCTTCGGCGTTCGTGAGCTTGTCGAAGCGGGCACCGGCCTGGGCGCGGTCGACCAGCGTGTGATGCGTGTGCACCACACCCTTCGGGTTGCCGGTGGTGCCCGAGGTGAAGAACATCGCGGCCACGTCGCTGGGCTGCGTTTTCTGCACTTCGGTGTCGAACAGTGTCGGCTGCCGCGCGTTGTGCGCGCGGCCGGCTTCGATCAGCGCATCGAGCGACTCGAGCCCCGGCTCGCTGTAGTTGCGCAGGCCGCGTGGGTCGTCGAACCAGATGCGGGCGAGCTGCGGGCAGGCCTCGCGCAGCTCCAGCAGCTTGTCGACCTGCTCCTGGTCTTCGACGATCGCGAAGCTGACTTCGGCGTTGTTGATCGGAAAGACGAACTCGGCGCTCGCCGCGTCCTGGTACAGCGGCACGGGGATCGCGCCAAGCGACTGCGCCGCCAGCATCGCCGCGTAAAGACGCGGCCGGTTCGCGCCTACGATCACGATGTGCTGGCCACGTGCCAGGCCCGCTTGCGCCAGGCCACAGGCCAGCTCGCGCACCAGCGTGGCCAGCGCGCCCCAGGTCAGCGTTTGCCAGATGCCGAAGCTCTTTTCGCGTAATGCCGCGGCCTCGGGCCGTTGGGCCGCGTGTTCCAGCATCAGGCGAGGGAAGGTGGTTTGCACTGTGTCTCCGTGAACCGGCGCGGAAGTCCCCGCAGCGTGGTGTGAGTCCGAATGTAAAAACAAGTTTGACGCCAAGTTGTCGTTCTGACGACAATCCTAGGGACACCCCTCTCCGGTCTTTCCCTTGATGCTTCCGGTCGTTCGCCACCCGCCGCCAGTCCACCAGCCGATCTACCAGCGCGCGCGGGCGCCAAACGCCTACGAGCTGGAAAACATCCCCTGGCTGCACACCCTCGACGCGGCCGAGCGCAAGGTGGCGGTGGCCGATCTGAAGGTCGTGAGCATCGCGACCGGCGAGTTGCTGTGCCGTGTCGGACGCCCCGCGACCTACTGGTTCGGTGTGATCGACGGGCTGCTGAAGATGAGCAACGACTCGGTGCTCGGCGTGCCCATCACCTTCACCGGCGTTCCGCCGGGCGGCTGGTTCGGCGAAGGCACGGTGATCAAGCGCGAGGCCTACCGCTACAACATGCAGGCGCTGCGCAAGAGCATGGTCGCAGGCTTGGGCGTGGAGACTTTTCACTGGCTGCTCGACCGCAGCATTCCCTTCAACCGCTTCATCACGCAGCAGCTGAACGAGCGGCTCGGCCAGTTCATCGCCGCGCGCGAGATCGACCGCATGAGCGATGCCGACGCGCGCGTGGCGCGCAGCCTTGCGGCGCTGTTCCACCCGGTCCTTTATCCCGGCGTCGGCACGCTGCTGCGCATCACGCAGCAAGAGCTGGGTTACCTTATCGGTCTGTCACGCCAGCGGGTCAACGAAGCGCTGAACGCGCTGCAGGAACACGGCCTGATCGACATCGAATACGGCGGCGTGCGGGTGCTCGATCTCGAAGGCCTGCGCCGCCACGTGCAGCGTGCTTAGCCTGTCGCAGTTCAGCGGTTGCTCACACCCGACGCCACGTGCCCCGAAGGCACGTGTTCAGACGCCGCCGTCACATGCCCGGTCTGGTCGTCGAAGAAGAAGTCGGGCTCGAACTCGCGCAGGAACTCGCCCTTCGGCAAGCCGCCGAGGAACATCGCTTCATCGACCTCGATGTTCCAGTCCATCAGCGTGCGAATCGCGCGCTCGTGCGCCGGTGCGCTGCGCGCGGTGACCAGCGCGGTGCGAATCCGCATGCCCGGCGCCGGATCGTGCTGCAAACGCTGTAGCGCGAGCAGCAGCGGCTTGAACGGGCCGGCGGCCAGCGGCGTGGCGGCTTGGTCACGTTCGTGGGCCTGGAAGGCGTCGAGCCCGGCGCGCTGGAACACCCGCTCGGCTTCGTCTGAGAACAGCACCGCGTCGCCGTCGAAAGCGATGCGCACCTGGTTCGGGTGCGCGCTCGAAGCCCGCGCCGAGTGCGGGTACACCCGCGCGGCCGGCACACCGGCGCCGAGGGCCGAGCGCACGTCGGCTTCGTTGGTCGACAAAAACAGCTGCGCGTTCAGCGGCTTCAGGTAACGCCACGGTGATTCACCGCGCGTGAACACGCCGCGCTGGATCGGCAGCCCATAGTGCTGCGCCGAGCGAAACACCCGCATGCCCGAAACCGGGTCGTTGCGCGACAGGATCACCACCTCGACCCGGGGTGCGCCGGTGTTGAACGCCAGCAGCTTGTTGACGAGCGAAAACGCCACGCCCGGCTTGGCGGCGTTGTCGAGCCGGGCTAGCTGCAGCTGCATGTAGGCGCGGTCGTCGGTCGCTTCGAAGTGCTGGTTCTCTTCTTCGAAGTCGAACAGCGCGCGCGAAGAAATGGCAACGACGAGCTGGCCGTCAAGGGTGATGGGCATGGTGGCGATGATACGAGCCGGGCCTTGCCGCATTCACAATCGGTGTGCGGCCTCTTCTGGCCGCTCATGCCGTTCATGCCCTTCACGTTGTTCGCGCCGTTTGCCATGCAGCCCTTCGACCAACTCACGCTCGACACCCCTCGCCTGCACCTGCGCCCGCTGGCCGCGGCCGACGCCGAAGCCCTGTTCCGTTTGCACGCCGACCCGCAGGTCATGCGCTACTGGAGCACGCCGCCGTGGGCCGGCATCGAGCAGGCCGAAGCGATGATCGAGGCCGACCGCGAGGCTTTGCCCGCCGGTCGCCACCTGCGCCTGGCGTTGACACTGCGCGGCGAGCCTGCCGGCCACAGCGATTCGCTCGTCGGCAGTTGCTCGCTGTTCGGCTTTAACGAGGCGAGCCGGCGCGCCGAGATCGGCTACGTGCTGGAGCGCAGCGCCTGGGGCCGCGGCCTGATGCACGAAGCGCTCACAGCGCTTGTCGGCTTCGCGTTCGGGCCGCTGAACCTGAACCGCCTGGAAGCCGACATCGACCCACGCAACAGCGCCTCGGCCCGGAGCCTGGTGCGCCTGGGTTTCGTGCAAGAAGGTTTTCTGCGCGAACGCTGGATCGTGGGCGACGAGGTTTCAGACACGGCGCTGTTCGGCCTGCTGAGCCGCGAATGGAAGGCCGCGGTTCGCTGACGCGTGGGCAAGCGCGCCTGTGGTGAAATGCCGCAGCCCGCGAAGGAGACCATGAGCGCACCGCAGCAGTTGATCGCCGAGTTCATTGCCAAATGGGGCCCCGGCGGGGCGGCCCGCCACCTCAACGAAGAGCAGGGCGCGCAGCAGCACTTCATCGAGCTCTGCGCGGTGCTCGGCGTCGCCGCCCCGCAAGGCGGCGAAGACTACGTGTTCGAGAAGGGCATGCTCGCGCTGGGCCAGCGCCGCGGTTATGCCGACGTGTTCAAGCGCGGCCACTTCGCTTGGGAGAACAAGGCCCCCGGCAAACCGCTCGACGCCGCGCTGCGCCAGCTCATGACCTACGCGCTCGCGCTCGACAACCCACCGCTGCTGATCGTGAGCGACCGGCTGCGCATCGAGGTTCACACCCACTTCAACGGCACGCCGAGCGAATGCCATGTGGTCAGACTGGAAGACCTTGGCGACCCGGCCCGGCGCGAGCTGCTGCGGCGCTGCTTCACCGACCCCGAGAGCTTCAAGCCCAAGCGCACCAACCGGCAGATCACCGAAGAAGCGGCCAACGCGTTTGCCACCACCGCCGAGCGCCTGCGCGAAGCCGGCGTGCCCGCCGAGCTCACCTCGCACCTGCTCACGCAGTGCCTGTTCTGCTTCTTCGCCGAAGACGTGGGCCTGCTGCCCGGCCGCATCTTCGAGCGCCTGGTGGGCAACCAGGCGGCCGAGCCCGAGACCTTGCGGCGCGGGCTGCAAAGCCTGTTCAGCACCATGCGCGATGGTGGCCTCTTCGGTGCCGACAGCATCCCGTGGTTCAACGGCGGTTTGTTCCAGCGCATCGAAGTGCCGCCGCTCACGCCGATGGACGTGGCCGCGCTGCGCAACGCCGCCGCGCTCGACTGGAGCGCGATCGACCCCAGCATCTTCGGCACCCTGTTCGAGCGCGGGCTCGACCCCAAGAAGCGCAGCCAGCTCGGCGCGCACTACACCGACCC
>JAYVTD010000170.1:0-9503 GCA_043774765.1 Rhizobacter sp.
CACATCACGCAGTGATGTGCAGGCGCAAAGCGCCGGCCGAAACCACAACCACTGAATTTCATCGGCTGGCGCTGCCGCTGCACCACGCCAGCACCGTGCATCGCTAGCTTGCGAGCCTCGCGCCCATCGCCTGCCGGTACCACTCGTGGAACTGCTGCATGCCGTCTTCCATCGGGCTCTGATACGGCCCGGTTTCGTCATCGCCACGTTCCAGCAGCGCACGCCGGCCGGCGTCCATGCGCAGCGCGATCTCGTCGTCCTCGGTGCAGGTTTCCCAGTACGCGGCCCGCTCGGCTTCGACGAACTCGCGCTCGAAGGCCGCAATGTCTTCCGGGTAGTAGAACTCGACCACGTTGAGCGTTTTCTGCGGGCCCCTCGGGTACAGCGTGGAGACCACCAGCACGTGCGGGTACCACTCGACCATCACGGTCGGGTAGTAGGTCAGCCAGATCGCGCCGTGTTTGGGCAAGACCCCGCCGCTGTACTTCAGCACCGCGTCGTGCCACCGGCGGTAGGCCGGTGTGCCGGGGCGCGCGAGTTCGTTCTTGGTGCCGACGGTCTGCACCGAGTGGTGGTCGCCGAACTCCCAGCGAAGCTCGTCGCAGGTGACGAACTGGCCCAGGCCGGGGTGGAACGGGCCGACGTGGTAGTCCTCAAGGTAGACCTCGATGAAGGTCTTCCAGTTGTAATCGCACTCATGCAACTGCACGTGGTCGAGCACGTAGCCTTCGAAGTTCAGGTCGGCCATGGGCCCCACGTTCTTCAGGTCGGCGGCCACGTTCCGGCCCTTGCCCTCGAACAGCAGGCCGTTCCAGTTCTGCAGCGGGTAGGTGTTCAGGTTCAGGCAGGGGTCGTCGGCGAAGTGCGGGGCGCCGATCAGCTGGCCCTGCAGATCGTAGGTCCAGCGATGCAGCGGGCAGACGATGTTGCTGCCGGTGTTGCCGCGGCCGCGCAACATCAGTGCCTGGCGGTGGCGGCACACGTTTGAGATGAGTTCCACGCCGTTGGCCGTGCGCAGCAGCGCGCGGCCTTCACCTTCGTGGGGCAGCGTGTGGTAGTCGCCGATCTCCGGCACGGCCAGCTCGTGGCCCAGGTAACGGGGGCGGTTGTGAAACAGGTGCGCCATCTCGCGCTCGAAGAGCGCGGTGTCGAAATAGGTGCTGACCGAGAGTTGCGAGCGGCTGCGGCTCAGTGCTTCGGGGGTGACGCTCAGGTCGGACATGATCCCGGGGAATCTCCAAAACCAGGGGTGAATCGCCACCGGAGCTCGCGGTGGCTGGCATTCGGGCGGGGGGAGCGGCTCGCGCGGTGGGCGTCGAGGCGTGGTGGGCCAAAGATTGTAGCTGCGGGGTCTGTTTCAGGCCGCTGCCGCCTGGAGGGTCTTTGCACGGGCCGGCGCGGTTGGAAATGCTCACGATTGGGGATGTCGCATCGGCGCAACTGCCCTTCGGGGCTGACTACAATCGAGCGGTTTGACGATCCGCAATGGCAAAGACCGCTTCCACCCCCTCAGCACCCGCCGCGCCCGCCAGCTACGAAGACGCGCTCGGCGAGCTCGACCGCCTGGTCGCGGCCATGGAAAGTGGCCAGTTGCCGCTCGACCGCCTGCTGGAAAGCTACAAGCGCGGGGCCGACCTGCTGGGTTTCTGCCGCGCCCGGCTGGAGGCGGTGGAACAGCAGGTCAAGGTCCTCGAAGACGGGCAGCTCAAGCCCTGGACGACCGCATGAAACTGGCTGAATACGATTCCTGGGCACGCACCGAGATCGACGCCGTCGAACACGCGCTCGAAGCCTGGGTGCCCGCCGACGCACCCGCCAGCCTGGGCCTGGCGATGCGCTACGGCGTGCTCGACGGTGGCAAACGCCTGCGCCCGCTGCTGGTGCTCGCTGCGTCGCAGGCGGTGCACGGCCTGCGTGAAGCGGCGATGCGCGCGGCCTGCGCGGTTGAACTGATCCACGCCTATTCGCTGGTCCACGACGACATGCCCTGCATGGACAACGACGTGCTGCGCCGTGGCAAGCCCACCGTGCACGTGCAGTTCGGTGAAGCGCAGGCCATGCTGGCCGGTGATGCGATGCAGGCGCTGGCCTTCGAGGTGCTCACGCCTTGCAGCGACTCGCTCGGGTCTGCGCAGGGTGATCCGGGCGTGCCGCCGGCCCTGCAGGCGCGGCTGTGCTCGCTGCTCGCGCGTTCGGCCGGCTACAACGGCATGGCCGGCGGCCAGGCGATCGATCTGGCCAGCATCGGCATACCGCTCGACGAACACACGCTGCGCGACATGCACCACCGCAAGACCGGCGCGCTGCTGCAGGCCAGCGTGCTGATAGGGGCGGCCTGTGGGTCGTCCACGTCGGCGCAATGGTCAGCGCTGGCCGACTACGGCGACGCGCTCGGCCTGGCCTTCCAGGTGGTCGACGACATTCTCGACGTGACCCAGGCTTCGGCCACCCTGGGCAAGACCGCCGGCAAGGACCGCGACAACAACAAACCGACCTACGTGACCGTGCTCGGCCTGAGCGCCGCACGCCACCACGCCAACGAGCTGCGCGACAAGGCCCAGGCGGCCCTGGCCCGCAGTGGCCTGCCCGAAGCCGCCTGGCTGAGCGTGCTGGCCGACAAGGTCGTCGAGCGAGACAGCTAGCATGAAACAGCCCCAAGCTCACTTCGTTCGCTTCCCCCGAGGGGAGCGTCAGCGCCTACGGGCGGCCGGGCAGCACTGACATGAAATACCATCTGCTTGAAAAGATCCAGAGCCCGGCGGACGTGCGGCGCCTCTCGCGCCCCGAACTCCAGCAACTCGCCACCGAGCTTCGCGACTTCCTGCTCAACAGCGTCGCGCAGACCGGCGGCCACCTGTCGAGCAACCTCGGCACGGTCGAGCTGACAATCGCGCTGCACCACGTGTTCAACACTCCACACGACCGGCTGGTGTGGGACGTGGGCCACCAGACCTATCCGCACAAGATTCTCACCGGCCGGCGCGAACGCATGGGGTCTTTGCGCCAGATCGGCGGCATCTCGGGCTTTCCGCGCCGCGAAGAGAGCGAGTACGACACCTTCGGCACCGCGCACTCGTCGACCTCGATCTCGGCCGCGCTAGGCATGGCCGTGGCGTCGCGCCAGAAGGGCGAAAACCGCAAGGCCGTGGCCATCATCGGCGACGGTGCGATGAGCGCCGGCATGGCCTTCGAAGCGCTCAACAACGGCGGTGTGGCCAACGCCGACCTGCTGGTGATCCTGAACGACAACGACATGTCGATCTCGCCGCCGGTGGGCGCGCTGAACCGCTACCTGGCGCGCCTGATGAGCGGCAAGTTCTACGCCGCTGCGCGCGACACGGCCAAGAACGTGCTGAAGAACGCGCCGCCGCTGTTCGAGCTGGCGCGGCGCTTCGAAGAGCACGCCAAGGGCATGGTCGTGCCGGGCACGATCTTCGAGGAATTCGGCTTCAACTACGTCGGCCCGATCGACGGCCACGACCTCGACTCGCTGATCCCCACGCTCGAAAACCTGCGCGACCTGAAGGGCGCGCAGTTCCTGCACGTCGTGACCAAGAAGGGCTTCGGCTACAAGCTCGCCGAAGCCGACCCGGTGAACTACCACGGCCCGAGCAAGTTCGACCCGGCGGTCGGCATCGTCAAGCCCGCCACGCCGCCCAAGCTCACGTTCACTCAGGTGTTCGGCCAGTGGCTGTGCGACATGGCGGCCGCTGACGGGCGCCTCGTCGGCATCACCCCGGCGATGCGCGAAGGCTCGGGCATGGTCGAGTTCGAGAAGCGCTTTCCGAAACGGTACCACGATGTCGGCATCGCCGAGCAGCACGCCGTGACCTTCGCCGCCGGCCTCGCCTGCGAAGGGCTGAAGCCGGTGGTCGCGATCTATTCGACCTTCCTGCAGCGCGCCTACGACCAGCTGATCCACGACGTGGCGATCCAGAACTTGCCCGTCGTGTTCGCGCTCGACCGCGCCGGGCTGGTCGGTGCCGACGGCGCCACCCACGCCGGCGCCTACGACATCGCCTTCCTGCGTTGCATTCCGAACATGAGCGTGCTGACCCCGGCCGACGAGAACGAATGCCGGCAGGCGCTGTACACCGCGTTCATGCACGACGGCCCCACCACCGTGCGCTATCCGCGCGGCAGTGGCGCCGGCGCGCCGATCCAGGCCCAGATGACCGAGATCCCGTTCGGCAAGGGCGAAGTGCGGCGCACGGTCCAGCGCCCGGCTGGGCAGGGCGGCCAGCGCGTCGCGATCCTCGCCTTCGGCACGCTGCTCTACCCGGCGCTCAAGGCCGCCGAATCACTCGACGCCACCGTGGCCAACATGCGCTTCGTGAAGCCGCTTGACGTGGCGCTGGTCAGCGAGCTTGCCCGCACGCACGACGCGATCGTGACCGTTGAAGAAGGCTGTGTGATGGGCGGCGCCGGCAGCGCGGTTCAGGAAGCGCTGGCAGCCGCCGGCGTATTGATCCCGGTGCTCTCGCTGGGCCTGCCCGACGTGTTCGTCGAGCACGGCGACCCGGCCAAGCTGATGGCGATGTGCGGGCTCGACGCCGCGGGTATCGAACAGTCGATCCAGAAGCGTTTCGGCACCCGGCCGGCGCTGGTGCGGGCGGCTGTGAACCATTGAACCAGGCCGAACGCAGGCTTCAATTCCCTGGCGCCCCGGCGCCGGTTGATTGCTGGCATGCTTCGGGATGGGCGAACCGAACCACCACATGAGCAATCTGAAAGACGCGCTGCACATCCCCGACACGCAGAGTGCGCGCGACGAGCGCCACCTGGCAATCCAGCGTGTGGGCGTGAAGAGCGTGCGTTACCCGCTGCAGCTGCGCATCGGCAACACGGTGTCGCCGACGGTCGCGATGTGGGACTTGGACGTGGCTCTGCCGGCCGAGCAGAAGGGCACCCACATGTCGCGCTTCGTGGCCTGGCTCGACGCGCTCGATGCGCCGCTCGACGCCGCCGCACTGCGCACCGGGCTGGCCGTGATGCTCGACAAGCTGCACGCCAGCGAAGGCCGCATCGACGCGCAGTTCCCGTTCTTTTTGCGCAAGCGCGCGCCGGTGTCGGGCGTGCAGAGCCTGCTCGAATATCAGGGCCGCTGGATTGCCGAAGCGCGCGCCGGTGCTCACACCGTCTGGGCCGAAGTGACCGTGCCGGTCAAGTCGCTGTGCCCGTGTTCGAAAGAGATTTCCGACTACGGCGCGCACAACCAGCGTTCGCATGTGACGATCCGCGTCGAGCTGCTGAACGAAGACATCGCCTGGTCCGAACTGGTGCGTTTCGCCGAAGACAGTGCGTCGAGCGAGATCTGGCCGATGCTCAAGCGCGCCGACGAGAAGTGGGTCACCGAGCGCGCTTACGAAAACCCGAAGTTCGTCGAAGACATGGTGCGTGACGTGGCGCTGCGGCTCAACGCCGATCCACGCATCGGCCGCTATAGCGTCGACGTTGAGAACTTCGAGTCGATTCACGCGCACTCGGCTTATGCCAGGATCGAGCGCATTTAGTGACCGCCACCGCGGCGACGAGCCCGCCCGAATCCTTCAGCCTGCCGAACCCGCGCCACGCCAAGCGTGTGCCGGCGCACATCGGCAAGGAACAGTTCAACCGCATCCGTCAGGCCGCCTACACGTTGCCGCAGGTCGTCAAGCCCGGGGACTTCATCGCCGAGCGCAGCGCCGGTTTCGAAGACCACCTCGACAAGCTCGGCCTCGTGCTGCTGCAAAAGCCGGTGGCCGGCGCACGCCCGAGCCGCTGGATCGCCCCCGACCTGATGGACAGTGCGCTCGCCCACCTGGACGTGGTCGGCACCGGCCCGGAAGTGCGCCCGTTGATGCTCGAGCGCACCGCCGCGCTCGACGCGCTCGGCGTGTCGCGCCACAAGAGCACCTGGACGCGCCTGATCAGCCACGCCTTGCCACTCTCGGAACCGGGTTGGCGTGTGCCGGTATTGTTTCGCGTGCCGGTCGATGCACCCGCGGTCTGGGATTTCTACCGCACCGGCGACAAGGCGGCCTTGCTCGCCGGGCTCGGCGCGCCGACCGCTTACCCGCATGCGGCAGAGTTGTCGGCGTTTCTCGAAACGCTGGTGGCACGCAGCCGCGCCGGCAACCCGCAGCACATCGAATCGCTGTTGCCGCGCCTGCAATCGGAGTGCGCGCTGCCGCAAGCCACCGCCGATCTCGAAGAAGTGAAGGCCGCCTGCGCCCGCGCGCAAGACCGCTGGGAACACTTCGTTGCCGAGATCGACACGCTCGCGGGCTTGAACACCGAACTGGCGTTCCAGGGCTACCCTGGCACGTTCGAAAAAGCGCGCCGGCTGCAACGCAACGTGAAGCTCTACGTCGGCCCGCCCAACAGTGGCAAGACCCACGCCGCGTTCGAGCGGCTCGCACAGGCACTCGACGGTGCCTACCTCGCGCCGCTGCGGCTTCTGGCGCTCGAAGGGCGTGACCGGCTCGTCGCGCGCGGCGTGCCATGCTCGCTGCTCACCGGCGAAGAAAACGTGCCGGCCGATGGCGCGCGGGTCGTCTCCAGCACGATCGAGATGGTGGGCACCAACAAGCCGATCGACGTGGCGGTGATCGACGAAGCGCAGATGATCTTCGACCCGTCGCGCGGCTGGGCCTGGACGCAGGCGATCGTGGCCGTGCCCGCGAAAGAAGTGATCATCATCTGCTCGGCCTATGCCGTGCCCGCCATCGAGAACCTGCTCGGCCTGTGCGGTGAGCGCTGCGAGGTGCGCCACTTCGAACGCAAGCAGCACGTGGAGTTGCTGCCGCAACCGGTGCCGATCTCGGCGCTGAAGCTCGGTGATGCGGTCGTCGCGTTCAGCCGGCGCGACGTGCTGATGCTGCGTGACCAGATCGCCGCCAGCGGCCACCCGGTTTCGGTGATCTACGGCGCCTTGCCGCCCGAAGTGCGGCGCCGCGAGGCCGAGCGTTTTGCGCAGGGCGAGTCGCACATCCTGGTCGCGACCGACGCGATCGGCATGGGCCTGAATCTGCCGATCCAGCGGGTGCTGTTCAGCACCATGACCAAGTTCGACGGGCAAGACGACCGGCCGCTGAACGAATCCGAAGTGCACCAGATCGCCGGCCGCGCCGGGCGCTACGGCATCCACGAAGAAGGCTTCGTCGGCGTGCTGTTCGAAGCCGAGCCGTCGGCCGCGCGCGCATTGAAAGAGCTGCTGCCCAAGGCACCGCGCGCGCCGCGCGACTTCAAGGCGCCGGTGGCACCGAACGGCTGGCACATCGACACGATCTCGTCGCGCCTGCACAAGACCAAGCTGCGCGAAGTGCTCGGCGTGTTCATGGAACAACTCAAGCTCGACGACGCGCACTTCGCCGTTGCCGAACTGGAGCAGATGCTGGAGCTCGCCGAGAAGCTCGACCTGAGCGCCGCCAAGCTCACGCTGAAAGAACGTTTCATTTACGCGCAGGCGCCGGTCGACACACGCACCGAGTCGCAGTTGCAGGAGTTTCTCGACTGGAGCAGCAGCCACGCGTTGACCGGCCGTGCCGGCAAGCCCTGGTTCCTCGACTCGGTCGACGGCCACAGCCGGCTCGAACGCATGGAGCAGGCCTTGCGTGCCTGCACGCTGTGGTTGTGGCTCGACCTGCGCTTCCCCGGCGTGTATGGCCACCTCGACGAGGTGCTCGCGCTGCGCAGCCAGTTGAACGACGGCATCGAACGCCAGCTCAAGGGCAAACGCCCGCTCGCGCAGGTGCGCTCGGGCCAGCGCCCGCGTGGCGGAAAAGCGCGCGCGTGAAAGCACCGGCGCGGCTGCAGACCCTGATCGACGAAGGCCTGATCGACTCGGTCTCGCGTCAGCTGATGAGCGGCAAGGAAGCGATGGTCTTCGTCGTGCAGTGCGGCGAAGAAACCCGCTGCGCCAAGGTCTACAAGGAAGCGACGAACCGCAGCTTCCGCCAGGCCGTCGATTACACCGAGAACCGCAAGGTCAAGAACACGCGCCAGGCCCGCGCCATGGCGAAGGGGTCGCGCTTCGGCCGCGAGTCCACCGAGGCCGCCTGGCAGAGCGCCGAGGTCGATGCGCTGTACCGGCTGGCCGCGGCCGGCGTGCGGGTGCCCAAGCCGTACAACTTCTTCGAAGGCGTGCTGCTAATGGAACTGGTGGCAGACGAACACGGCGGCGCTGCGCCACGTCTGAACGACGTGGCCTTCACGCCCGACGAGGCGCGCGCGCACCATGCGTCGCTGCTGGTCGAGGTGGTGCGCATGCTGTGCGCCGGCGTCGTGCACGGCGACCTGTCGGAGTTCAACATCCTGCTCGCGGCTGACGGGCCGGTCATCATCGACTTGCCGCAGGCCGTCGACGCGGCGGGCAACAACCACGCCAAGCGCATGCTGTTGCGCGACGTGGAGAACCTGCGCCACTTCTTCGGCCGCGCCGCGCCCGAACTGCTCGCGACAGACTTCGGCCACGAGATTTGGGCCCTCTACGAGAGCGGCACGCTCGCGCCCGAGGTGCCGCTGACCGGCCGCTTCCATCACCCGACCCGCGCGGTGGACATGGGCAGCGTGCTGCGCGAAATCGACGATGCGCGCGCCGAGGACGCGGCTCGCCGACTGCGCATGCAGCAGGCTGGTTGAGGCTCCACGCAGAAGCGGCGCCGCACATCGACGACAAGTTCAAGCCAGGCGGCGCGCGTACCGACCGCGGCGCAGCGCCCTGCCCTACCAGGGTTGACCCCCCGCTTCAGCGAGAATCGAAAGCGAGTACGAACCGCCCGCGCACGCTCGCCTCGCTCACCCACCCGGCAACAAGAACCATGGTCCGCATCGAACTGCAAATCGAGTTGAACTACCTGGTCGACGCGAACGGCGCCGACTTCGTGTTCAACGTCCACGCCGCGCATACGGCGCACCAGACCGTCTCGTCAGAGAACCTGTGGCTGAGCCAGCCGCTCACGCCGCTGGTCCATGCCGACCCGGGCACCGGCAGCCGCTTCATGCGGCTGCACGCCGATCCGGGCGAGCTGAAGGTGTCGTACCAGGCCACGGTGGACATGGATCACCACGTCGCCGACCCGGCGCTGCTGGCCGAGGTGGCGATGCGCCACCTGCCGCCCGAGGTGATGGGCTACATCTACCCGAGTCGCTACTGCCAGTCCGACCGCCTGCTCAAGTTCGCGAGCAACGAGTTCGGCCCGCTGTGGCAAGGGCACAGCCGGGTGCGGGCGATCCAGGACTGGGTGCAGCGGCACGTGAGCTTCACGTCGAACACGTCGAACGCCAACACCTCGGCGCTGGACACCCTGATCGAGCAAGTGGGGGTGTGCCGCGACTTCGCGCACCTGATGATCGCGCTTTGTCGGGCCGTGAATATCCCGGCGCGCATCGCGACCGGCACCGACTTTGGCGCCGACCCCATTCTCGGCCCGCCCGACTTCCATGCCTACGTCGAGGCCTACCTCGGCGACCGCTGGTACCTGTTCGACCCGTCGGGCACCGCCATTCCGATGGGGCTGGTG
>JAYVTD010000171.1:0-17746 GCA_043774765.1 Rhizobacter sp.
GCGGGCATGACGTTCTCCGGGCGGCTTGCGCGGCAAGCGAGAAGGTCATGCTAGGGCGCAGGGGAGTCACGGAACACCGCAGGAACCCGGACATCGAGGTGGCCGGTCTCTCCGAGTGTGAGAGTTTTTCGGACGCGCCCGAGCGATGCGCTCAAAGGCGCCCGATCTAGGCGCAAAGCACAGCCATAGCTCGGGCTATGGCGAGCACTTGCAACGACGAGTGGGCGTCTTTGGGCGTGACGAGCGGGCATGGGCGAAAGACTCTCACACTCTCAGCCGGGTTCGCCCATCTGCGACTGCAGATAGTTGGGCAACCCGACCTTGCCGATCAAGTCGATCTGGGTTTCAAGAAAATCGATGTGCTCTTCGGTGTCGTCGAGGATGCCTTGCAGCAGGTCGCGCGAGACGTAGTCGCGCACCGATTCGCAGTAGGCGATGCCGTCTTTGATGGTGCCCTGGGCGCCGGTCTCGGACTGCAGGTCGCAGCTCAACAGCTCGGGCACGTTCTCGCCGATCAGCAGCTTGCCCAGGTCTTGCAGATTGGGCAGGCCGTCGAGCGTGAAGATGCGCTCCATCAGTTGATCTGCATGTTTCATTTCGCCGATCGACTCTTCGTATTCCTTCTTCGCCAGCCGGCTGAAACCCCAGTGCTTGAGCATGCGGTAGTGCAGGAAGTACTGGTTGGTTGCGGTCAGCTCGTTCTTGAGCTGCGCGTTCAGGTGAGTAATAACTTGCGGGTCGCTTTTCATTGGGGGCTCCGAGGGCTGGGGATGTCAGGCGGGCAGCGCGCACGCGCGGCGGCCACGGCCATTGTGGTGCGGCATCGACAGGATCGTAAGAGGTGCTTGAACAGTGAACATGGCTGCATTATGATTGCAAATCGTTCTCATTAGCAATCATGGCATTTCTCCTGATGTTGATTGCACAACAGGGGAATTTGGTGCTGATCTGCAAGCCGTTGACTTGGGAGGTGGTGTGGGGCACGTTGTTGCTCGCCGCATGCGGTGGAGGCGGCAGTTCGGCAACGAACGCCAGCGTGCCGGCCGAACCAGAGTTGTCGGCGCAGGCCGCGCTGGGCGAGAAGATCTTCGCCGACACGTCGCTCTCGGCTTCGGGCCGCCAGGCCTGCGCAAGCTGCCACAGCGCCAACAACGCCCATTCGCCGGCGAACAGCCTGGCCACCCAGCTCGGTGGCGCACTGCTCGACCTGCAGGGCCGGCGCAGCGCACCTTCGTTGAACTACCTGTCGTTCAACGCCGCGTTCCGGTTCGACGCCGAAGGCACGCCGACCGGCGGCTTTTTCTGGGACGGGCGGGCCGCGACGCTGCAAGAGCAGGCGGCCGAGCCCTTCGTCAACCCCTTCGGCAAGTACGACGAATTCCTGCGTGGCAACACCAACCTGGCTGAGCAGGAAAAGCGCGGCCTGGCGCTCTTCAATAACCCGAACAAGGGCAACTGCGCCGGCTGCCACCCTTCGGGCAAGGGCGCCGACGGCAGCTTGCCGCTGTTCACCGACTTCAGCTACGACAAGCTCGGCGTTCCGCGCAACCCGGCCATCGCCCGCAACGCCGACCCGGCGTACTTCGATCTCGGCCTGTGCGAGCGCACCGATCTGGCAGCGCGCACCGACCTGTGCGGTGCGTTCAAGGTGCCGTCGCTGCGCAACGTGGCGGAGCGCCACGCGTACTTCCACAACGGCCGCTTCAGCACGCTCAAAGACGCGCTCACCTTCTATGTGCAGCGCGACACCAACCCCGAGAAGTGGTACCCCGCAGGCACCGACGGCACGGTGCAGAAATTCGACGACCTGCCGCCGCAGTACCGCGCGAACGTCAACACCACCGAGGTGCCGTACAACCGCCAACCCGGCGACGCCCCGGCACTCAGCGATGCCGAGGTCGACGACGTGATCGCCTTCCCGAAGACCCTGAGCGACGGCCATCGACGTTGATCGCCCCGCCTGCAGCCCGCACTCACCACACACCACCCACGACACGAACCATGACAACCGAACGCCTGCGCGCCCTGCCCGCCAAAACCATACTCGCCGCCAGCCTGGCCGCGTGTTTCACCTTTGCGGCGGGCAGCGCTTTCGCGCAAACCGCCACCGAGACCGAACTCGCGCGCAGGCTCGATCAGCTCGCCACCGAACTCGCTGCCGTGAAGGCCCAGTTGGCGGAGATCCAGCAGCAGCGTACTGCGGCAGCGCCAGCCGCTGTGCCTGCGCCTACACCTGCGCCCGCGGTGGCGATGGCCCCTGTCGCGCCCGCCGCAGACCCGGCTGCTGCAACGCCAGCGACCGTGCTCACCAGCTACGGCGAGCTCAACTACAACCGCCCGACCCGCGCGAACCAGAACGCGCAGGCCGACTTGCGCCGCTTCGTACTCGGTTACCAGCACCGCTTCGATGTCAAGACCAAGGTCGTGACCGAACTCGAAGTCGAACACTCGGTGGCATCGGCCAGTGACGCAGGTGAAGTTGCGCTCGAACAGGCTTACGTCGAACGGCAACTCACGCCGACCTTGGCCCTGCGCGCCGGTCTGTTCCTGATGCCGGTCGGCCTGCTCAACGAAAACCACGAGCCGACGGCCTTCTATGGCGTCGAGCGCAACTTCGTCGAAACCGCGATCATCCCCAGCACCTGGCGCGAAGGAGGCGTGCAGTTCGTCGGCAACTTCGACAACGGCCTGACGTTGCAAGGCGGCATCACCACCAGCTTCGACCTGAACAAATGGGACGCGACTTCCGGTGAAGGCAAGGAGTCGCCGCTCGCATCGATCCACCAGGAGCTATCGCTCGCGAAGAGCCACGACCTCGCGCTCTTCGCAGCAGCGAACTGGCGCGGCATTCCCGGCCTGCTGCTCGGCGGGTCGATCTTCACCGGGCAGGCCACGCAGGCCCAGGCCGTTGAAAAGGCGCGCATCACCTTGTGGGACCTGCACGCGCGCTGGACGCCGGGCCGCTGGGACCTGTCGGCGCTGTACACCCGCGCGACGATCTCGAACACCGCGGCGCTGAATGCAGCGCTGGTCGGCAACCCGACGCTGATCCCGAAATCGTTCGACGGGTATTACGTGCAAGGCGCGTACAAGGTCTGGTCGCATGAAGACTACGCGCTGTCACCGTTCGTGCGTTGGGAACAGTTCAACACCGCGCGCGCTTACGCCGACCTCGGCCCGGGCCTGACGCCCGACGCCGCACGCACTGAGCGGGTCGTCACGCTGGGCGCGAACCTGCAGGTCTCGCCAGGCGTGGTCGTCAAGGCCGACTACCAGAGCTTCCGCGAGAACCCCGATCAGAATCGCGTCAACCTCGGCCTCGGCTGGAGCTTCTGATGCGTGTGGTGCTGGCCGCCTCCGCGCTGGCGATGGTGGCTGCGCCGACCAGCGCGTTCGCGGTCGACTATCTGAGCGCCGAGCAGGCCGCGAAGCTGATGTTCCCGGACGCCGACGGATTCGACACGCGCAACGTGGCGCTCGATGCGGCGCAGTTGCAAATGCTCGACGCGCAGGGCGTGCGCGGCCGCTCGGCGAACTGGGCCGTGCGTGTAGCGCGGCGCGGTGGCACAACGCTCGGCTTCGTCGTCGCCGACGACGTGATCGGCAAGGTCGAGCTGATCAGCTATGCGGTGGGCGTCGGGCTCGACGGCACAGTCAAGCAGGTGGAGATCCTGGCCTACCGCGAAAGCCATGGCTTCGAGATTCGCCTGCCGGCATGGCGCAAGCAGTTCGTCGGCAAGGGCGGCGCTTCGGCGCTGCGCGTTGGCGAAGACATCGCCAACATCAGCGGCGCCACGCTGAGTTGCAGCCACGTGACCGATGGCGTGCGGCGCATCGTGGCCGTCGTGGCTCTGGCGCGACGCAGCGGCGCACTGGCATGACAGCCGCGCGCAATTCAGGCCCATGGCTGCGCCGCGCCCAGCCGCTGCTCGGCACGCTGCTGGAGATCGGCCTGCGCGCTTCGGGCGATGAAGGCCACGCCGCGCTCGCGGCGGCCTTCGCTGCGGCGCGCGGGGTGCAGGCTTGTCTGTCGCGCTTCGAGGCGGGCAGCGACGTGACATGCTTTCACGCACTGCGCCGGGGCGAATCGATGCCGATGCGGCCGGCGCTGCGCCACGTGCTCGCCGCCGCGCAACAGCTGCAGGCGGCCACCGATGGTGCATTTGACATCAGCCTGGGCAGCGCACCCGACGGCTGGTCTTGTGACGGCGGCACGCTGCGCAAGCTCAGCGATGCAGTGAAGCTCGACCTCGGCGGCATCGGCAAGGGTTACGCGGTCGACTGCGCCGTGCAGGCCCTGCTCGCGCACGGCTTCGAGGCTGGCTGGGTCAATGCCGGCGGTGACCTGCGCGCCTTTGGCGACACCGAGCTGCCAGTGCAATTGCGTGACGAACACTCCGGCGGTGTGCGCCCGTTCGCCACGCTGCGCGACGGCGCTTTGGCGACCAGCCACTTCGACCGCTGCAGCCGATCGCAGCTTGCCGGCGGCGCGCGCGCCCGGCAAGTCCACGCACACGCACACACCCACGTCAGCGTGGCAGCGCCGCTGTGCTTGTGGGCCGACGCGCTGACGAAGGTGGTGGCGATCAGCGGCGATACTTCGCACCCGCTGCTGGCGCGTTTCGAGGCCAGCGCGTGGCTTCACTGAGCTTGCATGAACCGCGCTGACCACTCCCAGCGCCACCACGCCCACCGCCTCGTCCGCTGGCAGCGCCTTGCCCTGTACGCCACGGGCGCGGCGCTGCTCCTGACCGGCACGGCCTGGCTGCTGCTGCACTACAGCCTGAGTGCCGGCGACATGCCACACCCGCTCGAAGCCTGGAGCCTGCGCCTGCACGGCCTAGCCGCTTTCGCCGGGTTGTTCATGCTGGGCGTGTTGGCGGCGGCGCACATCCCGCAGGGCTGGCGCCTCAGCCACCGCCGCCGCTGGGCCGGCCAGCGCAGCTCGGGCATGTTGCTGTGCGTGGTCGGCGCCGTGCTCTCGCTCACCGGCTACCTGCTTTATTACTTCGCCTCTGAAGCGGTTCGGCCCGCACTGGGCTGGGCGCATGCCTTCGTCGGCATCACGATGGGCCTGTTGATCGCAAGCCATCGGCGCGGCGTTTGACCTGCCTTGACAAGGGTCAAGCCGGCCGGGTCGATGGGAAATCTCAAATGAGAGACAATCTCATTTGCATACGCATTCACCTGCGCAGCATCACCCACCTTTCACAAGCTCATGCTGCTCAACGAACTGCCCAACGGCGCGCACGCCACCGTGTCGCGCGTGGTGTCGGCCTCAGTCGAGGTCGACGCGATGGCGCTGCGCCGGCTCGGCGAGCTCGGTTTCATTCCCGGTGAACCGGTGCAACTGCTGCGCCGCGGCCCCGGCGGGCGCGAACCGCTGGCGGTGTTGATCGGCGAAACGCTGTTCGGCCTGCGCCTGCTCGAAGCGCAATGCATCGAAGTGCACTCGGCCTGAGAGCGTGAACCCGCCATGCAGCCCACGCTGAATTCACCGAACCACGCTGCGATGTGGAGCGTGGCGCTGGTCGGCAACCCGAACTGTGGCAAGACCGCCCTCTTCAACCTGCTCACCGGCGCGCGCCAGAAAGTCGCCAACTACGCTGGCGTGACGGTCGAGCGCAAGGTCGGCCTGGCGCGCCTGCGCAACGGCCAGACGGTCTCGGTGGTCGACCTGCCCGGCGCCTACAGCCTGTCGCCGGCCACACCCGACGAGCAGGTCACGCTCGAAGTAATCGAAGGCCGACGCGCTGGCGAATCGGCGCCTGACGCGATCGTCGCGGTGGTCGACGCCACCAACCTGCGCATGAACCTGCGGCTGGTGCTGGAGTTGAAGAAGCTCGGCCGGCCGATGATGGTCGCGCTCAACATGGCCGACGTGGCTCGTTCGCAGGGCCTGGCGATTGACGTCGACAAGCTCGCGGCCGAACTCGGCTGCCCGGTGGTCGAGACGGTCGCGGTCAAGCACGACGGCCACGCGCAACTGCTCGCCTTGCTGGAGCGCCAGCTCAATGGCGCGCCGCTCGCCAGCGGCCTCGCCGCCCGGCCGAATGCCGAAGCCAGTTCGTCAGCCGACCTGCAACGCGAGGTGCGCCGCATCCTCGCGCTGGCCGCACCGGGTGCAGCGCAGTTCCAGCGCTTTCAGCACCGGCTCGACGCGGTCGTGATGCACCCGGTGTGGGGCCTCGTGATCCTGGCGGCGGTGCTGTTCCTGATCTTCCAGGCCGTGTTCTCGTGGGCCAACGTGCCGATGGACGCGATCAGGGCGCTGATGGCCGGCGTGGGCGAATGGGTCACCGCACACCTGACTGAGGGCCCGTTGCGCAGCCTGCTGGTCGATGGGGTGATCGCGGGCGCCGGCAGTGTCATCGTGTTCCTGCCGCAGATCCTGATCCTGTTCTTCTTCATCCTGCTGCTCGAAGACTCGGGCTACCTGCCGCGCGCCGCTTTCCTGCTCGACAACGTGATGGGCAAGGTCGGCCTGTCGGGCCGTGCATTCATTCCGCTGCTGTCGAGTTTTGCCTGCGCCATTCCCGGCATCATGGCGACAAGAACGATCGCCAACTGGAAAGACCGGCTCGCCACGATCATGGTCGCGCCGCTGATGACCTGCTCGGCCCGCCTGCCGGTCTACGCGCTGCTGATCGGCGCTTTCGTGCCCGACCGCAGCGTCGGCATCTTCAACCTGCGCGGGCTCACGCTGTTCGGCCTGTACGTGGCCGGCGTGGTCTCGGCGATGTTGGTCGCCTGGGTCTTCAAGCGGGTGTGGATGAAGAGTCGCTACCAGCCGCTGATGCTCGAGCTGCCGCCTTACCGCATGCCCGGTTTGCGCAACCTGGTCATCGGCCTGTGGGAGCGTGCGCGCATCTTCATGGCGCGGGTTGGCGGCATCATCTTTGCGCTGATGGTGATCCTGTGGTTCCTCTCCAGCTACCCGTCGCCGCCTGATGGAGCGACGGGGTCGGCGATTCAATACAGCATCGCGGGCTGGCTGGGGCAAGCGTTGCAGCACGTGTTCGCGCCGATCGGCTTCAACTGGCAGATCTCGATCGCTTTGGTACCCGGCCTGGCGGCGCGCGAAGTGGCAGTGGGCGCGCTCGGCACGGTGTATTCGATGTCGGCAGCCGGCGGCGAAGTGGCCGACGCGCTGTCGCCGGTGATCGCCAAGGGCTGGTCGCTCGCGACCGCGTATTCGCTGCTCGCCTGGTACGTGTTCGCGCCGCAATGCATCTCGACGCTCGCGGTCGTGAAGCGCGAAACCAACTCCTGGCGCTACCCGGTGCTGATGGCGGCCTACCTGTTCGTGCTGGCCTACGTGGCGGCTTTCGCCACCTACCGGCTCACCCTGTACTTCGGAGGCTGAAGCCGTGCAAATGCTGATCGTGCTTCTGCTGGTCGCCGCTTGCAGTGCCTACGCGCTGTGGACGCTGATGCCTTCGGGCGCGCGGCGCACGCTGGCCCTCGCCCTGCTGCGCATTCCGCGCCTGCCGCGACACTTCACAACGCGCTTGCAGAAAGCGGCGCAGGCCGCTTCGCGTTGTGGCTGCGACGGCTGCGACCGTTCCGACAAGAAGCCGGCCGTGAGCCCACCCGCATCACAGCCGATCACCTTCCACCCGCGCTCGCGGCGCTGAGGCGGGTCGTCAGGTTTTTTCGGCAGCTGCCACGGCCATCGATTTGTCACCCAGGCCGAGCGGCAACGGGAAGTTGATCGTCTCTTCGACTCCGGGCAGGCTGCGCACCGCGACCGCACCCAGCGCACGCAGCCGCTCGATCACCTGCTGCACCAGAATGTGCGGCGCAGACGCGCCGGCGGTCAGCCCCACGCTGCGTTTGCCTTCGAACCATTCAGCGCGCAAATCGTCGGGGCCGTCGACCATGTAGGCCTCGGTGCCCAGGCGCTGGGCCAGCTCGCGCAGCCGGTTGCTGTTGGAACTGGTCGGGCTGCCGACCACGATCACGATGTCGACCTTGGGCGCGAGGAGCTTCACCGCGTCCTGCCGGTTCTGCGTGGCGTAGCAGATGTCCTGCTGCTTGGGCTCGCGCACGTTCGGGAACCGCCGCTTCACAGCGGCCACGATCTCTGCCGCGTCGTCCACCGAGAGCGTGGTCTGCGTCACCACGGCGAGCTTGTCGCTCTGCGCCACCTGCACCCGGCCCACGTCGGCCACGTCTTCCACGAGGTAGATGCCCTCGTTCAGCTGCCCCATCGTGCCCTCGACTTCGGGGTGGCCCTTGTGCCCGATCATGATGAAGTCGTAACCCTCGCGGTGCAGCTTGGCCACCTCCACGTGCACCTTGGTGACGAGCGGGCAGGTGGCGTCGAACACGCTGAAGCCGCGCTGCGCCGCCTCAACGCGCACCGCCTGCGACACGCCGTGGGCGCTGAAAACCAACGTGGCACCGGGCGGCACGTCGGCCAGGTCTTCGATGAAGATCGCGCCCTTGGCCTTCAGGTCGTTCACCACATAGGTGTTGTGCACGATCTCGTGACGCACATAGATCGGCGCGCCGAACTTGGTGAGCGCGCGCTCGACGATCTCGATCGCGCGGTCAACGCCGGCACAGAAGCCGCGCGGCTCGGCCAGCACGATCTCTTTGAGTGCGCCATTCATCAGAGAACCCCTATCAATTTCACTTCGAAGGTCACGGGCCTTCCGGCAAGCGGGTGGTTGAAGTCGAACACCATCACGTCGCCGTCGATCTCGCGCAGCACGCCGGCGTAGGCTGCACTGCCGTCGGGCGTGGGGAACTGCACCACGTCGCCGACGCTGTAACGCTCGTCGGGGTCGCCCAGTTCGTCGAGCAACGAGCGCTTCACGCGCTGCAGCATCTCGGGGTTGCGCTCGCCGAAGGCTTCGCCGGCAGCCAGCTCGAACGATTCGTGCGTGCCCTCGGGCAGGCCGATCAAAAGCCTTTCCATCGCCGGGGCCAGCTCGCCGGTGCCCATCGAGAGCGTGGCGGGCTTGTCGTTGAAAGTGTTGACGAGGTCGTCGCCGTCAGGGCCGGCGAGGCGGTAGTGCAGGGTCAGGAACGACCCGGGTTCGACTTGGTTCAAGCGGTTTCCTTGGGGGCACACGTGGGTGCCATAGACTGGCATTGATTTTACGAGCTGGCGCGAACGCGCCTGGATCAGGGCCAACATGGTGCTCAAGGATATTCCCGCCGATGCCCGCCCGCGCGAAAAACTGCTCGCGCACGGCCCGGCCGCGCTGGCCGACGCCGAGCTGATCGCCTTGCTGCTGCGCACCGGCATGAAAGGCGTGTCGGTGTTGCAGCTGGCGCAGCAGATGCTCGACCATTTTGGTGGCCTGCAAGGCCTGCTGCACGCCGGGCCGCACGAGCTGAAGGGTATCAAGGGCCTGGGCCCGGCCAAGCGCGCCGAGATCGCCGCGGTGATCGAGCTGGCGCGCCGCGCGCTGATGCGCGAGCTGAATCAGCGGCCGGTGTTCGACTCGCCGGGCAAGGTCAAGACCTACCTGCAATTGCAGCTCGGTGCGCTCGGCCACGAAGTGTTTGCAGTGCTGTTTCTCGACGCCCAGACGCGATTGATCAAGCTCGAAGAGATGTTCCGCGGCACGCTGACGCAGGCGGCGGTCTACCCGCGCGAAGTGGTCAAGCGTGCGCTCGAACTGCAGGCCTCGACGGTGATCTTCGCGCACAACCACCCGTCGGGCGCGGCCGAACCGTCGCGTGCCGACGAACTGCTGACGCAGACGCTGAAGAGCGCCCTGGCGCTCGTCGACATCCGCGTGCTCGACCACCTGGTGGTCGGCCACCACGACGTGATCTCGTTCGCCGAACGCGGCTTGTTGTGAATTGGGGCCTGCTGACGCCATGAAAGCACGCGCTCTCGACGAACTCGGCCCGCTCAAGCGGGCGCTGCAGGACGCAGCCCGCAAGGCGGCCGAGCACAAGGCGCACGAACAGGAACGCGCTGCGCGTGAAACCCGCGAGCGCAACCTGTTTGCGTTCAGCGTGGGCGAAGTGGCGCCGCTGAAGAAGCACACGCTGGCGCCGTCTTCCAAGCCACGCCCTGCCCCGGTTCCGCGCCAGCGGCTGCGCGACGAAGCGGCCGTGATGATGGAGGCCATCTCCGACGAATTCGACGTCGAGTCGCTGCTCGAAACCGACGACTCGCTGTCGTTCCGGCGCCGCGACATCGGGCCCGAGGTGGTGCGCAAGCTGCGCCGCGGCGTGTGGGCGATCCAGGCCCAGCTCGACCTGCACGGCTTGCGCCGCGACGAGGCACGCGAGCGCCTCGCCAGCTTCCTGCGCGAAGCGCACCAGGCCGGCCTGCGCTGCGTGCGCGTGGTGCACGGCAAGGGCCACGGCTCACCCGGGCGCGAGCCGGTGTTGAAACTCAAGGTCCGCGGCTGGCTGGTGCAAAAGAGCGAGGTGGTCGCGTTTGCGCAGGCCCGTGCGTCGGATGGTGGCAACGGCGCGTTGATGGTGTTGCTGCGGCCGCAGACCGGCTCGCGCGGCTCGGCAACGACCCGCCGGCACGGTTGACCGGACCCGCTGCGCTGGATCAAACGCCGCGGTTGCGCATCCAGTCGGCGGTCTTGAAGAACGAGGCTTCCAGCTGCTGTGCAAAAGCCGGGTCGAGTTTCACTTCCTGCATCGCCGTGCGCATGCACGAGAGCCATTGGTCGCGCTCGAAGATGCCGATGCTGTAGGGCATGTGGCGCGCCCGCAGCATCGGGTGGCCGAAACGCTCGGTGTAGTGCTGCGGGCCACCGAGCCAGCCGCACAGGAACCAATAGAACTTGTCGCGCGAACCGTCGAGCGATTCGGGGTGCATCCGGCGGATTTCGCGGTAGGCCGGATCCAGGTCCATCAGGTCGTAGAAACGATCGACGAGTGCGCGCACCTCGGCTTCGCCGCCGACACGGTCATAAGGCAAGACGGGCGGGCCCGTCAGCGGCTCGGTGATCACCGATGGGCCCTCACACGTCGAGCCGGGCCGCGATCGCTTCGACGCCTTGCGAGGCGCCGCAGCCGGGCATCAGTTCGAGCAGCAGCTGGCGCCGCTTCACGGCTTCGCGCACTGCGGGGTCGAGCGGTATTTCGCCGACCAGGTCGAGGCGCGGCGCCAGGGTACCGGGTGGCAGCAGCGGCGTCACGAAGCGGTCGACCACGAGCTGTAATTGCCCGCGGATGCCACGGCCCTCGCCGACACGCCCGACCTGGTTCACCGCCAGGCGGATCTCCGGGCGCTTTTGCTGCGTGGCCAGCACCTTGATCAAGGCGTAGGCATCGGTCATCGAGGTCGGCTCGGGCGTGGCGACCACGAGCACTTCATCGGCCAGCGAGACCGCGTAGAGCACCACGTCGGAGATGCCGGCACCGGTGTCGAGAACGATGTGGTCGAAGCGCGGCGCGACGGTGTCGATGATCTGCAGCAGCTGGTCGCGGATCTCCGGCGTGAGGCGCGAATACTCGACCAGGCCCGAACCCGCGAGCAGAACCGAAAACCCGCCCGGCGCCGGCAGGATCGCTTCTTCGAGCGTGTTCTTGCCGGTGAACACGTCGTGCAGGGTCACCTTGGGATACAGGTTGAGCACCACGTCGAGGTTGGCCAGGCCGAGGTCGGCGTCGAGCACGAGCACACGCTTGCCGCGCCGCGCGAGCGCCGCCGCGAGGTTGGCCGACAGGAAGGTCTTGCCGACGCCGCCCTTACCGCTGGTGACAGCCATGATGCGGGCCCGGCGGGTAACGCTCGCTGTGGCGTCGGTCGCGGCCGGGTCGGTCGGAAACACGGGGAGGCTCATTCAAGATCCTGAAACTTCGAGGTGCCGAAGAGCAAGCCCTTCTCTTCGGCACTCACATTTGATACGGTCGGCTGCTCGAGGCAGGCGCGGTCACGGCCTTCGGCCTTGGCACGGTAGAGCTGCTGGTCGGCGCGCTCGACCCACAGCGGCGCCGACGAACGCACCCACTGCGGCGCGAAGGCACCGCCGATGCTCACCGTCACGCTGACCTGCTGGCCCGGTGCGATGTCGGTCTTGCGTGCCGCCACTTTCAGGCGCACACGCTCGGCCACGGTCTGGCCGAACGACGGCGGGCAATTGGGCAGGATCATCGCGAACTCTTCGCCGCCAAAACGCGCCACCGTGTCCATTGGCCGGATGCATTCCTGCAACGCCTGCGCGACGGCCTTGAGCACCAGGTCGCCGGCCGGGTGGCCGTGGGTGTCGTTGACCTTCTTGAAGTGGTCGATGTCGATCATCAACACCAGCGCCGGTTCGCCGGCGCGCGCCACGCGGTCGATCTCGCTGGCCAGCGCCAGCTCGAACTGGCGCCGGTTGGACAAACCGGTGAGTGGGTCGCGGCTCGACATTTCGCACAGCGCGTCGATCAGGGCCTGCAGCCAGACCACGTCACCGACCTGCGAACGGTCCGGCAAGGGGTGGCCGGAGCGCTGCAGCAACTGCAGTGCGTCTGCCAGCTTCAGCGTGGAATGGTCGGAGGCGATGGGTTCAGTCCTGGCACGCAAGGGGAGCACGTCATGCAGGGCATGCACCTGCGCGCGACGGAGTCTAGCAGCGGGCCCTGCAGCGGCAGGGTGAGAACAGCTGGTGAAAGGCGCTGCAATTCGTGTCGACGAACTACGGCAGGAACAGCGTTTGCAGGTCGTTCAGGAAGTCGAAACCACGCTCGGTGGGCCAGGCCCGCACGAAGTCGCGCGCGATCAGGCCGCGTTCTTCGGCAAGCGCCAGCGCGGCCTGCAGGGCACTGCGTGGCAGGCCGGTTCGTTCGCTGAAACGCTCCAGCTCGAAGCCTTCCTTCAGGCGCGTGGCGTTGAGCATGAACTCGAAGGGCAGCTCGCTGCGTGCCACTTCTTCGTCGCTCGAAACACACTGGCCGGCGAGCGCCTGCTTGATATAAGTCGCCGGATCGCGAAAGCGCATCTGCCGGACCACGCGGTGCGGGAACGAGAGCTTGCTGTGCGCGCCGGCGCCGAGCCCCAAGTAGTCCCCGAACTCCCAGTAGTTCAGGTTGTGCGCGCAGCGGTGGCCGGGGCGGGCGAAGGCCGACACTTCATAACGTTCGAGGCCACGTTCGCCCGTGCGCGCGGTGATGCGGTCGAGCATCTCGAACGCGGTGTCGTCGTCGGGCAGCGCGGGCGGGTGTTTCGCGAACAACGTGTTCGCTTCGATCGTGAGGTGGTAGACCGACAGGTGCGGTGGCTCGAAGGCGAGCGCCTGCGCCAGATCGGCGTCGAACTCAGGCAGCGTCTGGCCGGGCAGCGCGTACATCAGGTCGAGGTTGAAGGTGTCGAAGGCCTGCTGTGCTTCTTCGACCGCGGCGATGGCCTGCGCCGCGTCGTGCACACGGCCGAGCGCGGCGAGCCTGGCGTCGTTGAAACTTTGCACACCGATCGACAAACGCGTGACGCCGGCCGCGCGGTAAGCCCGAAAGCGGTCACGCTCGAAGGTGCCGGGGTTGGCTTCGAGCGTGATCTCGCAGCCCGGCTCGAGTGGCAACCGGGCACGGATGTCGCCGATCAGCTGATCGATGGCCTCGGGCGCAAACAGGCTCGGCGTGCCGCCGCCGATGAAGATCGTGTGAACCCGCCGGCCCCAGATGAAAGGCAGCGCGGCTTCGAGGTCGTGGCGCAGCGCTTCGAGGTAACGCTGTTCGTTCAGGTCACCTCGAAGCTCGTGGGAATTGAAGTCGCAGTAGGGGCACTTCTTGAGGCACCACGGCAGGTGCACGTACAGCGACAAGGGCGGCAGCGCCGCGAGCGACAGGGTGCCCGGGCGCATGTATCTCGCCAGGCGCTCGCTCACCGGTTCGGTGGCGGCAGCGGTTGTTGCGACGTGGATCGGAATTTCAGCCAAGGTGCCACGCGTCGCGCATCAATAACAGCATCTCGCGCGCCGCGATCGCGCGGTGGCTGTGTGCGTTCTTGAGCTCGGGGCTGAGCTCGGCTACGGCCAGGCCGAGCGCCGGAATGAACATCAGCGGGTCGTAACCGAAGCCACCCATGCCGACGGATTCACGAAGGATTTCGCCGTGCCAGCGGCCGACCGCGACCAGCGGTTCGGGGTCGTCGGCGGAACGCACGGCGACGAGCGTGCTGACAAAGCGCGCACGGCGATCGGGTGCGTCATGCAAGCGCTCGATCAACAAGTGGTTGTTCGCCGCATCCTGAAAACGCCGCTGCGCCTCGCGGTCGGCGGCAGGCAACTCGACCGATGCGAAATGCGCCGAGATCACACCCGGCGCACCGCCGAGCGCATCGACGCACAAGCCCGAGTCGTCCGCGATCGCCGGCCCCTGCGCCTGCAGCGCCGCATGGCGCACCTTCGCGATCGCGTTTTCGATGAAGGTCGCGAACGGCTCTTCGGCTTCGGTGATGCCGAGCGATTGCTGGGTCACGAGCGTCACCCCCGCGGGCGCGAGCAACGCCTGCAGCTCGGCCAGCTTCTTCTGGTTGTTCGAGGCCAGAACCAGCCGCACGCTCAAAGGCCCAGAGCGCTGCGCTGTGCGGCGATCAACTCACGAATGCCCTTGTCAGCAAGCCCGAGCAGGGCATCCATCTCGCTGCGCGAAAACGCCGCGCCCTCCGCTGTGCCTTGCAGTTCGACAAACCCGCCGGCGGCCGTCATCACGACGTTCATGTCGGTGTCGCAGGAAGAGTCTTCGGCGTATTCGAGGTCGAGCAACGGTGTGCCTTTGACGATACCGACCGAGATGGCGGCCACGAACTGGCGGATCGGCGACGCGTTTGGAGCAGCACTGAGTTTGCTCTGCGCCTGCAACCAGCTCACCGCGTCGTGGGCTGCAACGAAGGCGCCGGTGATCGCGGCGGTGCGGGTGCCACCATCGGCCTGGATCACGTCGCAGTCGAGCGAGATCGTGCGCTCACCCAGCGCCTTCAAGTCGAACACGCAGCGCAGTGAACGGCCGATCAGGCGCTGGATTTCCTGGGTGCGCCCGCTCTGTTTTCCCCGTGCCGCTTCGCGGTCGCTGCGGGTGTGGGTGGCGCGCGGCAACATGCCGTATTCGGCCGTGACCCAGCCTTCGCCGCTGCCCCGTTTGTGCGGTGGCACTTTTTCTTCGACGGAGGCGGTGCACAGCACCTTGGTGTGGCCGAACTCGACCAGCACCGAGCCTTCGGCGTGGCGCGTGTAGTGGCGCGTGATGGTGACCGGGCGCAGGGCGTCGGCGCGGCGGGAATCAGAACGTTGGTAAGTCATGGCGCGTATTGTCCACGCGCCGACCACTCAATTCTTTTTCTGCTGCGACGAGCGCCGGATCGCCTCGTTGATTTCGCGGATCGAGCGTTCGATCTCGGCGTCGTCGAGTTCGTCAGGCACTTCCTGGCCGAGCACGCTGGCCTGGATGGTGGAGGCGAAAACTTCTTCACCGAGCGACTGGGTCGAGATGCCGCTGCTGCTGTCGTTGTCTTCGGCCGACTCCCACTCCATCGCCAGGATCGACACGTTGTCGCTTTTGGCGCCGCCGTTGCGCAGCGCCTGTTCGACGAGTTCGGGCACGGCGTCGGACAACGCGTGGTTCGCAAGCTGATCGGTGATGACGGTGTCGCTCACCGTGCCCCACAGGCCGTCGGAGCACAACAGCAGGCGGTCGCCGGCCTGCAGCATCAAAGGGCCGACCGTATCGACCACCGGCTTGCCCGGGCTGCCCAGGCAGGTAAAGAGAACGTTGCGGTTGAAGCGATCGTTCATCGGCACGACCTGGCTCATGGTCTGCTGCAGTTCCGAGTACGAATGGTCGCGGGTGCGTGCGATCAGCTTTTCGCCGCGCACAAGGTACAGGCGCGAATCGCCGCAGTGCGCCCAGTAAGCCGCGTTGCCTTGCAATAGGCAGGCGACGATGGTCGTGCGCGGGGTGTCGATCAGCGCCTTTTGCGTGGCGTAGCGCAGCAGTTGGTGGTGGCCGGCGACGATGGCTTCGTTCAGGAAACGCAGCGGGTCGGCCAGGGTCGGCTTGCAGTCGCGCTGAAACATGGCGGCCAGCGTTTGCAGCGCGAGTTGCGACGCCACTTCACCTTCGGGGTGGCCGCCCATGCCGTCGGCGAGCGCGAACAAACCCGCGTCGCGCGTGTAGCAATAGCCCATGCGGTCTTCGTTTTTTTCGCGGCCGCCCTTGCGGCTGACCTGGTAGACAGAGAAGCGCATGAATACGGTCCGGGATCAGGCCTTGGCGCCCGTGGTCAGGTTTTCAAGCTGCAGCTTCAGGCGTTCGCTGAAGCTGAGCTTGGTGTAGCGGCGCTCGGTCTCGCGCGACAGCTCTTTCTGCAGCCCGAACACACTTTGCGGGCGGGACAGAGGGTCGAGCGACATGCACCACTCGGTGACTTCGATCAGGTTGTCGGAATACACATTGCGCAGGCGCGACAGGCTCAGAGCGAGCCGGTCTTTTTCGATGCGCTGCGGCGCGTCGTTCGGCGGGTAACCCTGCATGCAGGCGTAGATGCAGGCGCCGATGGCGTAAATATCGGTCCAGGGGCCGAGCGTGCCGTCGCGGCGGTACATCTCGGGCGCGGCAAAACCAGGCGTGTACATCGGGCGGATGAAGTTGCCCTCTTTGCTCAGCACTTCGCGCGCGGCGCCGAAGTCGAGCATGACCGCCTTGTTCTCGTTGGTGATGAAGATGTTGGCCGGCTTGATGTCGAGGTGCAGCATCTTGTGCTGGTGCACGATGCGCAAGCCGCGCAGGATCTCGTCGAACAGCGAACGGATCGTGCTTTCGCGAAAAACCTTGTCACGCTTCAGGTCGCGGGCGGTGACGATGAAGTCCTGCAGCGTGTCGCCCTGCAGGTAGTTCATCACCATGTAGACGGTTTCGTTCTCGCGGAAGAAGTTCAGCACCGAGACCACGCTCGGATGGCTGATCTGCGCGAGCGAGCGACCCTCTTCGAAGAAGCTCTTCAAACCGAGCCGGTACAGCGGCTGCTTTTCGGGCTTGACGCGTGGTGTGAGCTCACCCGGCGAACGCTCGGCGAGCGATGAAGGCAGGTATTCCTTCAGCGCGACGAGGTGCCGATCGGGGTCTTCGCACAGGTAGACCACACCGAAACCGCCGGCTGCCAGTTTCTTGATGACCTGATAGCCACCCACCACTGTGCCGGACGGCAAAGGGGCAGGTTTGAGCTTTGACATAATCCGGTTTTCAGTAGGTAATTTCTCATGGCAGTCTACAGCATGACCGGGTACGCAAGCGCCAGCTCGGGTGCCGCTTCCACCCATGAAACAACGGCGTCTGCCGACAATTTGGCACCGCAGCCACCAGCCTCGTCACAAGGCGGCGTGAGCATCGAGTTACGTTCTGTCAACGCTCGTTTCCTCGACCTCGGTTTTCGCTTGCCCGACGAGTTTCGTGCGCTCGAGCCGGCGCTGCGCGAGTTGCTCACCGTCGCATTTCGGCGCGGCAAGATCGAGTTGCGGCTAAACACCCGCACCGAGGCCGAGACCCACTGGCCACAACCCCAGCCCGACCAGCTCAACCGCCTGACACGCCTGGAGAGCATGGTGCAGGGCTGGTTGCCGAAAGCGCAGAGCCTGTCGGTACACGAGGTAATGCAGTGGTGCAAGGGCAGCGCGCCGAGCGAAAAGCTCGACGATGCCGCAATGGAAGCCGCCAGGCGTTGCATCACCGGCCTGCGCGAAGCGCGGGCCCGGGAAGGCGAGCGCCTGGTGGCAGTGTTGATGGAGCGCGTGAACCGCTTGCGCGAACTCGCCGCACAGGCCGAACCGCTGGTGCCGGC
>JAYVTD010000172.1:0-5175 GCA_043774765.1 Rhizobacter sp.
GGCGGGCGGTGCCGCCGCAGGCGGGGCGCGCGCGGCGTATCAACGCGTTGCCCAGCGCGGTGGTGTATCGACGTGAAGTTTCAACCGTTTTTCAACTGCTCTATCCACACAGGGGAGTACAGACCATGAAGCGTTCCAAGGTCCGGTCGGGACTCGCGGCGTTCGCCGCTGGCGTGATGATGATGTGCGCCAGCGCACCGGCTCGCGCGGGCATTCCGGTGATCGACATCGCCGGCGTCATTCAGGCGATATTGGACGTGCTGAACGGGCTCTCTCAGATTGAGAACCAGTACCAGCAGATCGTCGGGCTCGGGCAGCAGATCGAATCGATCTCGAACGCCCGCTCGCTTGGCGACGTGCTGAACAACCCCGCGCTGCAAAACTACGTGCCGCGCGAGGCGACCACGATGGTGCGCAGCCTGGAGTCCGGCGGCTACGGCACTCTCGCCGGTGCCTCGAAGACGATGCGCGACGCGCAGATGACCTACAACTGCCTGGACGTGGACGACGCAGGCAAGCGCACCAACTGCCAAAGCTCGCTCGCCAAGCCTTACCAGCAAAAGGCCTTCATGGAGGATGCGCTGTCCAAGGCCAAAGACCGCGTGTCTCAGATCAACAGCCTCATGCGGCGAGCGGGTGCGACCACGGATCAGAAAGAGATTCAGGAGGTCACCGCCCGCATCACCGCAGAAAACGCCCTCCTGCAGCACGAGGTGAGCCAGATCGAGCTGATGCGAGGCCTGGCCGAGGCGGACCAGCGTGTCGCCGAGTCGCGTGCCCGCGAAGGGCAGATGGAACAAGCCTCGCGCAATCGGCGGCTCGCCGACTTCGTTCGCGACTGAGGACCGAGTCGATGACCATCGCTGCCCCGTCGAATGAGTTGCTCACCGAGCGCCTGCCGCTTTCGAAGAAGGCCGTCGCAGCAATAGCCGCAGCCAACAGCTGGGAACAGGACCGTGTCGCCCAGGCCATCGCGTCGGGGCGCCGCGGCTGGATTGCCGCCAGCGTCGGCGCGGTCCTGGCCGTGTTGGGGTTCGGGATGGCCACCTTCCAAAGCCTGCGCCCGCCGCCCGCGCCGTACCCGGTGGTCGTGGATCGCACGACGGGCGAGACCAGCGTGGTAGCGACCCTCGACGCAGCCAATGTGCCCGCCCTGGCGGCCCTGGACCAGCACAACGCGGCCGTGTTCGTGCGGGCCAGAGAGTCGTACAACTTCGCGCTGCTTCAGCGCGACTACGACCAGGTCGCGCGCATGACGGTCCCTGACACCTGGGCACCCTATGGCGGTCAGTTCGCCGGGGAGAAGGCGATGCAGTCGGTAATCGCAGCCAAGGAAGAGCACCGGGTGACCGTGGTCTCGGTGCGGCTCACCCGCGCGCCGCTGGCTGGCAAATCCGGTGAAGCCGTGGTGACCTTCGATCGGCAGATTCGTCCGACCCAAGGACAAACGCCGGTCACGACGCGCTTCGTTTCGACGGTACGTTTCGAGTACCGCCCCACCGCGATGAAGAAGCCGGCCGATCGCATCGAAAATCCGTTCGGCTTCGTCGTAACCGGCTATCGCGCCGACGCTGACCTGGTCGCGCCGGCGAAGCCCGTTGAAGCGACGGGTGGAGGTGCGTCGTGAGCCATCGCTTGAATGGACTCGCGCTCCTGAGCGTGATGTTTGCTGCGAGCGTGCATGCGCAGCCGGTTGCGGCGGCTCAACGCGCTATGGCGGACCCGCGGTTGCGAACCGTGGTGTTCGCTGCCGACAGCGTGGTCGATGTGCCGGTGCGCCGCGGCCAGATCACGCAGATCGTGCTCGGCGACGATGAACAGATCGTGGGTGTGCCCGTCAGCGGCAAAGGTGCCAACTGCGCCGACGAAACCCACACTTGGTGCGTCGCAAAACAAGGGCGCGATCTGTTCGTCAAACCCAAATCGGGCGCCACGTCGACGAACTTGATCGTGGTGACCGACCGGCGTCGCCATGCCTTCCTGCTGCACCCTGTCGATGGCGCCGGCCTGGCGCTCATGCGGCTGACGGTTGCAGCACCGATCTTGCCGCGTCCGGTGCTGGTGGCGTCCGCGCCACCGCTGCCGACCGCCAAGGAATTGATCGAGGGTCGCTGGCAGGCCAAACCCGCCGTGCGCAACAGCGCGTACTCGGTGGCCACCGGCAAGGACTCCGACGACATCGTGCCAGTGATGGTGTTCGACGACGGCACGCAAACCTACTTCAGTTTTCCGAACAACCGTCCGATCCCGACGGTCTTCCAGATCGCACCGGATGGCAGCGAGGAGATGGTCAACGCGCGCATGGACGCCGACGACCTGCTTGTCGCCGATCGTGTTGGCCGCCGGTTCGTCCTGCGCCTCGGCCAAAGTGTTGCGGCCATCATCAACGATGCCTTCGACCTCGATGGCGTGCCGCCCAAGGACGGCACGACCGTGCTGGGTGTGGCGCGGGTCGTCAAGTCGGGCCTCCCCGCTCGGCCGATGCCATGAGCACCGCGGACGAACTCAAGCGGCTCGAAGGCGAGCCTGAAATCCCGTCGCTCACACCGCGGCGTCAGCCCTCTAGCAACAAGCCCATCATCGCCGCCGGCGTGTTGATCCTGTCCATGGTCGGCGTGCTCGGCTACGCGGCCACGCGCTACTTCGGCAAGAAGGACGCGCCCGTCGAAACCACCGGTGACGTCGCCTCCGCGACGGCAACACGGCTGAAGTTTCAGGACCCGCCAGCGCAGACAACGACGATCGCAACAGAAGCGGCAGCGGCCAAAGCGGCCCCGGTGGTCAATGAGGCCCGCGTGCCCAGCATCGAAGCGGACTCGACAGCGCAGGCGAGGGCGATCCCGGTTCGAGGAACGGTTGGCGGCCGTTCGTCGAAGAAGACCGTGCCGGTCGGCGATGAATCGCCGTTCGGCTCGGAAGGCGCGGCAGCGGCGCCCCAGTACAACGCCGCAGAGCCGCCACCAGCCACCGGCATCGCAGGTGAGGCGCAGGCGAACATGAAGCGCTACCAGACCCAGTTGGGCGGCATGCTGGGGCAGTTGCAAAGCCTGACCGACAAGGCGGCAGGGGGAGACAAGGCCTCTGCCGGAGCAGCCTCGGCATTGGCCGCCGCGATGGTGTTGCCAGGCACGGCTCCGCAGGCCAGTCCCGCTCTGTTCGGCTCGATGGAGCGCTCGGCCACGCCGACCGTTGTTGCCGGTCTGCTCGGCAACCGCAGTCTGACGATGCCCAAGGGGGTCCTCTTCACCTGCAGCCTGAAGACGCGCGTGATTTCGGCCACCAGCGGTTTCGTCGCCTGCCAGGTTCAAAGGAATGTGTTCTCCGATGACGGCAAGGTCGTGTTGGCCGAACGCGGATCGCATCTGGACGGTGAGTACCGCGTGGTGCAGGTTCGCCCCGGCGTAACGCGGATTCCGGTGCTGTGGACGCGGCTACGCACGCCGAACGGCGTCACGGTGGACCTGGACTCTCCCGGCACCGGCGCCCTCGGCGAAAGCGGCATCGGCGGTTACGTGGACAACCGCTGGCCCGAACGCATCGGCGCTGCGATGCTGGTGTCGCTGATCGACGACGCCGTGAAGATCGCGGCGACCGATTCCAACTCAACGACAGGCAGCTCGACCGTGCTGCTGCCGAGCACGACCGCGGCCGGCTCCAAGCTCGCAGAGAAGGTGCTGGAAGCGACCATCAACATTCCGCCGTTGCTGTACCAGAACCAGGGCAGCATCGTCGGCGTCTACGTGGCGCGCGATGTGGACTTCTCCAAGGTCTACGCACTGGAGCCGCGGTGAGCAGCCCTGCTGTCCTTTCAGCCGTCATCCGAGCCGTGCCGTCGGTCCTTCGGTCCGATGCCACCGTCACCGAGTTCCTGCAACCGATCCGCCGCATGCTCGACGACGCCCGCGTCAACGAGTTGTGCGTGAACCAACCCGGCGAAGTGTTCGTGGAACGTGCGGGCGAGTGGGAACGACACGACGTTCCCGAGTTCACCTTCCGGCATTGCCAGAGCCTGGCCACCGCCATCGCGACGCTGACGGGGCAGCACACGAACGAACAGAACCCGTTGCTCAGTGCCGCGCTTTCGACGGGGGAGCGGGTGCAGATCGTGCAACCCAGCGCGACCCCGGCGGACCAGATCGGCGTGTGCATTCGCAAGCCCTCGATGCAGGTGCGCCGCCTGGAGGACTTCGCAGCGCAGGGCCTGTTCGGCCGTGTCCGCGAAGCGCGACGTGAGCTGGAGCCGTTCGAGCACGAACTGCTGGAGCTGAAGACCAAAGGACGGTTCGTCGAATTCTTTCGCCTCGCCGTGCAGTCGCACCAGACGATGGTGGTGGCCGGCAAGACCGGCTCGGGCAAGACCACCTTCATGAAGGGTCTGGTCGAAGAGGTGCCGGTCAGGGAGCGGCTCATCACCATTGAGGACGCGGCCGAGCTGACATTGCCCAACCACCCGAACAAGCTGCACCTGTTCTATTCGAAGGGCGGGCAGGGGGCGAGCGCTGTGTCAGCGAAGCTGCTGCTGGAGGCCTGCCTCCGACTGCGCCCGGATCGGATCTTCCTCGCCGAAATGCGCGGCGAAGAGGCGTTCTACTTTCTGCGCCTGGCCGCCTCCGGGCACCCGGGGAGCGTGACAAGCGTTCACGCCGGCAGCTGCGAACTGGCGTTCGAACAGATATCGCTGATGGTGCGCGAGTCGGCCGGTGGCGGTGGCATGACGATGCCGGAGATCAACCGCCTGGCGCGTTCGGTGATCGATGTCGTCGTGCACTTCGGCGTCGACAGCAGCGGCCGCTTCATCAGCGGCATTCACTACGACCCGCAAGCGCGCTGGCAGGACGCCGCATGAACGCGTCCAGTACCCCGCCAAGCCGCGTGTCCAGGTCCTCGTCCGCCAAAAAGCTGCTCATCGCCATTGGCGTGACGGCATACCTAGTCGCCACTGCCGCAGCCACGGTCTACGGCAGCGCTGCGCTCTACATGCTGTTCCACAAGCAGCGCCCGGTGGGCATCACGGCGGGCACCACGTCAGCGTTCTGGTCGCACTACTCGGCCGATCCGAAGGAGCGCAAGAAGCTCCAGCTCGCCTTGATGCTGCCGCCGTTCGTGTTGCTGTTGCTGGTGCCGATGGGGATCGTCGCGGCGACTCAGAAGCGCCGCGAGCTGCACGGGTCTGCC
>JAYVTD010000173.1:0-17816 GCA_043774765.1 Rhizobacter sp.
ATCACGCGCCCGCGCGCGGCCGGCGTGGCCTGGGTGGCCGCCGTGCATTCCACCAGCATCAGCACCAGCCGCTTCAAGCCTTCCCAGGGTTCGAGCGGCCAGTCGGGGTGCTTCAGTCCTTTCACGAGGCCGTCGCAGACCTGCGCCGCGTCGAGCAGGTGTGCCACGGCCGAATCGCTCAGCATCGGCACCACACGCTCGAACAGGCGCTCTTTCGCGCCCCAGACACGCGCTTCGCGCAGCGCCATCGGCAGCGGCTTGCCACCCGCCATCGCGTCGCGCACACGCTTCAACGCGCGGATGTCTTCGGTCAGCGTCCAGTGCACGAGCACGGCCGCTTCGCCTTCGGCCTGCAGCCCTTCGAGCATGCGCAGTGCGCGCGCCAGCTGCCCGGAGAGAACGGCTTCACCGAGCTTGAAGACGTCGTAGCGGGCCACGTTGAGCACTGCCGCTTCGATCTGCTCAAAGCTCAGTTCGCCTTGCGGGTACAACAGGCCGAGTTTCTGGATTTCCTGGTGCGCGGCGAGCAGGTTGCCTTCGACGCGGTCGGCGAAGAAGGTCAGCGTGCGCTGGCCTTCTTCGCCGCCGTGCACGCGCTGCTTCTGCACTGAGAGGCGCTGCGCAATCCACACTGGCAGCGCCTTGCGATCGATCGGGTCGACACGCACCGTCACGCCGGCGCCGTCGAGCGCGGTGAACCAGGCGCTGTTCTGCTGCGTGCGGTCCAGGCGTGGCAGTTGCACCAGCGTGACCACGTCGTCGCTCAGGGCTTCGCAGTAGCGCTGCAGCGCCTCGGAGCCGTCTTTGCCGGGCTTGCCGGAAGGAATGCGGATCTCGATCAGCTGCCGGTCGGAGAACAGGCTCATCGCCATCGACGCGCCGAGCAGCCCGCTCCAGTCGAAGTGCTGGCCGGCGACGGTGTGCACCTGGCGTTCACTGCAGCCGCTGGCGCGCGCGGCGGCGCGGATCAGGTCACCCGCTTCCTGCGCCAGCAGCGGTTCGTCGCCCCAAACGGTGTAGAGCGGGCGCAGGCCTTTTTGCAGCTGCGTGGCGAGTTGTTCGGGACGGACCTGCATGAAGCCTCGCTTCTCAGAAAGTCTGTACCGAAGCGAGCCGGCGCAGCACCTGCGAGACGATGTCGCCCTGCATGATGCGGTAGAGCGTGGCTTCTTCCTGCGCTTTGCCGAGCGCTGCGCTTTCGGTGTAGCTCATGTCGCGGGTGAGCAGGATCTCGGTTGCCGGGATAAGCTCTTTTCCGGCCACGCTGCGCAGCAAGAACTTGAAGCGCGCGCGCAGCTGAAATTCAGTGACCTGGCCCGCCGAGCTGCTGGCCACCACGCTCTTCTCGATGGCGTCGTTCAGCGATTCGAGGATCACCTGCGCCTGGTCGAGCCCGACCACCACGCGCGTGGTGGTGCTGGTGTTGATCGTGAGGCGAAGTTCTTCGCCGAGCGTGGAGCGGGGCTTGAAGCCGGTGAGCTGCACGGTCTGGAAGCGCAGCTCGGGCGCGCGCCGCAACTCGAAGCCGCAGCCCGCGAGCAGGGCTGCACTGGCGGCGAGCAGGGTGCGGCGGCGTGGCGTCAAGGCCGTGACCTCGGGCGCCGCCGGGCCGCCCCAAGGCGGCCGAGTTCCCATCGGGGGGCGGCGCGCGCAGCGAGCCTTGGGGTCGTCATGTCACGACGTTGACGAGCCGGCCCGGCACCACGATCACCTTCTTCGGGCGTTTGCCTTCGGCGAACTTGATGAAATCGGGGCTCTTGAGCGCCGCCGCTTCGATCGTGTGCTTGCCGGCGGTGGCGGCCACGCGGATCGAGCCGCGCAGCTTGCCGTTGACCTGCAGCATCAGCTCGATCTCGTCTTGAACCAGCGCCGCTTCGTCGACCTGCGGCCACGGCGTGTCGAGGAGTTCGCCGTGCGCCGCCGCGTAGCCGAGTTCGCGCCAGAGCACCCAGGTCGTGTGCGGGCAGGCCGGGTACAACACACGCAGCAGGATGCCGTAGCCCTCGCGCACGGCAGCCGGTGCGTCGCCCTTGAAACCTTCGAGCGCGTTCAGCAGTTTCATCGCACCGGAGATCACGGTGTTGTATTGCATGCGCTCGTAGTCGTAGCTGATCTGGCGCAGCACGGTGTGCACTTCGAAGCGCAGCGCGCTCACGCCGGCAGACGGTGCGTCGGCATGGGCCGGTCCGGTGCCGCGCCGATCGCCGCGGCGCGCGCCGAAGTTCCAGAGCCGCTTCAGGAAGCGGCTCGCGCCTTCGACGCCGGCGTCGTTCCATTCGAGCGTCTGTTCGGGTGGCGACGCGAACATCACGAACAGGCGCGCCGTGTCTGCACCGTAACGTGCGATCAGCTCCTGCGGGTCGACGCCGTTGTTCTTCGACTTGGACATCGTCGTCCAGCCTTCGTACTGCACCGCAGCGCCGTCGCTCTTGGCAGCGGCCGAGACCACGTGGGCGTGTTCGTCGCGCACGATGTCGAGCTCATCTGCCCACTGGTAGTCGCGCCCGCCCTCGGCGCCCACGCGCACGAAGGCTTCGTTGAGCACCATGCCTTGCGTCAGCAGCTTCGTGAACGGTTCGTCCACCTCGACCAGCTTCAGGTCGCGCATCACCTTGGTCCAGAAGCGCGCGTACAGCAGGTGCAGGATCGCGTGTTCGATGCCGCCGATGTACTGGTCCATCGGCATCCAGTACTTCGCCCCCTCACCGACCATCGCGTCGGTCTTTTTCGGGTCGCAGTAGCGCATGAAATACCACGAGCTGTCGACGAAGGTGTCCATCGTGTCGGTCTCGCGCCGCGCCGGCTGGCCGCAGGTCGGGCAGGGCACGTTCAGGAACGCCGCGTGTTTGTTTAGCGGGTTGCCGGAACCGTCGGGGATCAGGTCTTCGGGCAAGACGACCGGCAGGTCCTGCTCGGGCACCGGCACCACGCCACACTTCGGGCAGTGGATGATCGGGATCGGTGTGCCCCAGTAACGCTGGCGGCTCACGCCCCAGTCGCGCAGGCGCCATGTGGTCTTCTTGCCGCCCAGGCCGCGCAGCTCCAGCGCCTTGGCAACCGCATCGATCGCGAGCTTGAAGGCCAGGCCGCTGTAGACATCGGAATTGATCGTCACGGCGCGCTCGCCGGAGAGGTCTTTCAGCGAATACCACTCCTGCCAGTGGTCGTAGGTGAAGTGCGGCGCGCCGTCGACGTGGATCACCTGCAGGATGTCGAGGCCGTACTTCTTCGCGAACACGAAGTCGCGCTCGTCGTGGCCGGGCACGCCCATTACGGCGCCGTCGCCGTAGCTCATCAGCACGTAGTTGCCGACCCAGAGCGCGATCTTTTCGTGCGTCAACGGGTGGTCGACGAACAAGCCGGTCGGCACGCCCTTTTTTTCTTGCGTGGCGAGCTCGGCTTCGGTGGTGCCACCAGCCTTGCATTCTTCGATGAACGCGGCGACTGCTCGGTCGGACGCCGCGGCGTGCAGAGCCAGCGGGTGCTCGGGCGCCACGGCGCAGAAGGTCACGCCCATGATGGTGTCGGCGCGGGTCGTGAAGACCCAAAGCTTGGCGTCGCCGATCGGTTTGCCGTCAGCGCCGTTGATCGTGTGCGGAAACGCGAAGCGCACGCCTTCGCTCTTGCCGATCCAGTTTTCCTGCATCAGCTTCACGCGCTCGGGCCAGCCGGGCAGGTGGTGCTGCACCTGGTCCATCAGCTCTTCTGCGTACTGCGTGATCTTCAGGTAGTAGCCCGGGATCTCGCGCTTCTCGACCGGCGCACCGCTGCGCCAGCCGCGGCCGTCGATCACCTGTTCGTTGGCGAGCACGGTCTGGTCGACCGGATCCCAGTTGACCACTTGCGTGCGGCGCTCGGCGATGCCGGCTTCGAGCATCCTCAGGAACAGCCACTGGTTCCACTTGTAATACGCCGGGTCGCAGGTGGCGACCTCGCGGCTCCAGTCGATGGCCAGGCCTATCGCCTGCATCTGCTGCTTCATGTAGGCGATGTTGTCGCGCGTCCACTGGGCGGGCGGCACCTTGTTTTTCATCGCCGCGTTTTCGGCTGGCAGGCCGAAGGCGTCCCAGCCCATCGGCATCAATACGTTCATGCCCTTCATGCGCAACTGGCGCGCGAGCATGTCGTTGATGGTGTAGTTGCGCACGTGGCCCATGTGCAGCTTGCCGCTGGGGTAGGGCAGCATCGAGCAGGCGTAGTACTTCGGGCGCGAGGTGTCTTCGGTGACGCGGTAGACGTCGGCCGCGGCCCACGCGGCTTGCGCGGTGCGCTCGATCTCGTCGGGTTTGAAGTCGGGGCTCATGGCGGTGGCTCGGGGGAAGTGCGGTCGATTATAGGAAGCGAGGGCGTGTTTCACCCCCATTCGAGCGCCCCTGCTCGTGCGAGCCCGTTTGGCGGATGGTGCGGGCGGCGTTTGCCGCACACCATGGCGGCACTCGATCAACCGCCAAGGACTGGAAAATGCACACCCTGCGCCGACACCTGCTGCTGACCCTGGCTGCCACCGTGCTGCCTTCGACCCGCGCCTTCGCGCGGCCTGCTCCCATGGCGGGGCCGCTGCTGGCCAACGTGCTGAGCCCGCACATCGACCCGGCCTGTTACCTCGTCAGCGAAAAGTACGACGGCGTTCGTGGCCTGTGGGACGGGCAGACGCTGCGCTTTCGCAGCGGCCGCACGGTGCCCGCGCCGCGCTGGTTCACCGAGCGCCTGCCACGCCAGCCGCTCGATGGCGAGCTGTGGCTGGGCCGCCGCCGCTTCGACGAACTCTCGGGCCTGGTGCGCGCGCAAACGCCCGACGATGCGGGCTGGCGCGAGCTGCGCTACATGGTCTTCGAGCTGCCGGGCGCCGGGGGCAGCTTCACCGAGCGGGCAGAGCGCATCGCGGCGCTCGCACGAGAAACCGGCTGGGCGCAGCTGGTTGCGGCGCCGCAAACGCCCGTGGCCGACCGCGAAAGCCTGCAACGCCGGCTGGCGCAGACGGTGGCGCAAGGCGGCGAGGGCCTGATGCTGCACCTGGCTTCGTCGCCGTGCAGCAGCGGCCGCAGCGACGTGCTGGTCAAGCTCAAGCCCAGCCTCGACGCTGAAGCCACGGTCGTGGCGCACCACCCCGGGCGCGGCAAATACGAAAGCCTGCTCGGCGCGCTCGAAGTGCGCACGCCCGAGGGCCGCCGCTTCCTGATCGGCAGCGGCCTGAGCGATGCACAGCGCCGCACGCCGCCGCCGATTGGCAGCGTCGTCACCTACCGCTACCGCGACCTCACGAACACCGGCCTGCCGCGCTTCGCGAGTTTCATGCGCATGCACGACGCGCTCTGACGCTTGCTCCGACGCTGCTCACAGCGCGAACGCTGCGGTCGGCTGCGCCTCGACGGCCGTGTCGCATTGCATACTCGCATTCCAGTACGACGGGCACCCACCCATGACATCACAGGTCTACCCGACGCAGGTGGTGTGCTCATGACTGCCGACCTGGCCGCCGAGACACTCGCCTGGGTCACGCGTGCCGTGGTCGGGTTGAACCTGTGCCCGTTCGCCAAGGCACCGCTGGTGAAAGGGCAGATCCGCTGCGTCGTCAGCGATGTGGGTGAAGCACAGGCGCTGCTCGGGGTGCTGCGCGACGAGCTGGAAACGCTCGCGGAAGCCAACCCGGCGCAGATCGAAACCACGCTCGTCGTTCACCCGCGGGCGCTGCTCGATTTTGCCGAGTTCAACCACTTTCTCGACGAGGCGGATCAACTTCTCGGCGCGATGGACCTGACCGGCATCATCCAGGTTGCGAGCTTCCACCCGCAGTACCAGTTCGCGGGCACAGAAGTCGACGACATGGGTAACGCCACCAACCGCTCGCCCTACCCCACGCTGCATTTGCTGCGTGAAGAAAGTGTCGAACGTGCGGTCGACGCCTTTCCCGAAGCCGACAAGATCTTTGAAGCCAACATCCGCACGCTGGAAGCTCTCGGGCCCGAAGGCTGGGCCGAGTTGCAGGCGCAATGCCGGCGTGACGCGCAGTCTCAGGGCGACACGCCCTGAGACTGCGGTGCTTTCACTTCAGCGTCGAAACCAGCTTGCGCATCTCGGTGATCGAAAAGCCGCGCAGCGTCTGCGTGCGCACGTTGCCGAGCGTGGCCATCTTCAGGTTCAGTGCCATCAAGGCGTCTTCCGCGCCTTCGGTGACCAGCACCATGTCATAAGCACCGGTGGTCCAGTGCACGCTCTTGATCGTGACGCCGGCACCTTCGGCCAAAGCCTTGAAGGCCTCGAAGCGTTCCGGTGAATCCTTGATGGCGCGTGCGCCCTGGTCAGTGAAATTACCGAGCGTGATGTAGGCAGGCATAACTGTTCTCCCCAATGTTGGAGTGGATGACATGACGGTCGCGGGTGCCCGGCGGCGGGGCGGGGAAGGCCGTCATTGCCTCGTCTGCGCAAGCCTCGCCGGGTCGAGCCACAAACATAGAACGCGGCCCGGAAAAAGCAAGCTCGCCCGGTAGGATGGTGGGCGCAGCTTCGTTTCCAACTCCAGCCAACCCGTCATGCTCGAATTTGCCGAGATCCAGGCCGCCGCCGCCCGCATTCGTGGCGTGGCGCACCGCACGCCCGTGCTCAGCTCGCGCACGCTCGACGCGATGCTCGGCTGCAGCGTCTTCATGAAGGCCGAGAACCTGCAGCGCATGGGCGCGTTCAAGTTTCGCGGCGGCTACAACGCGGTCAACGCACTGAGCGACGCGCAGCGAGCCCGCGGCGTGGTCGCCTTCTCGTCCGGCAACCACGCGCAGGCAGTGGCGCTTGCGGCGCAACTGCACGGCTGCCGGGCGACGATCGTGATGCCGCACGACAGCCCGAGCCTCAAGCTCGCGGCCACACGCGGTTACGGCGCCGAAGTGATCCTCTACGACCGCTACAAAGAAGACCGCGCTGCCATCGCCACGGCCTTGGTGCAAGAGCGCGACGCCACGCTGATCCCGCCGTTCGACTACCTGCCGGTGATGGCCGGGCAGGGCACAGCCGCGCTCGAACTGATCGAAGACACCGGCCCGCTCGACGCGTTGATCGTCTGCGCCGGGGGTGGTGGTTTTCTGTCGGGCTGTGCGGTCGCGGCCAGGCACCTGCTGCCGCAGATCGAAGTCTTCGGTGCCGAGCCTGCGCGTGGCAACGACATGCAGCAGTCTTTGCGCGCCGGCAAGATCGTCAGCATCGACGTGCCACGCACGATCTGCGACGGCCAGCAGACGCAGGCCGTTGGCAAGCACCCGTTCGAAGTGATTCAGGCGCTCGTGAGCGATGTGCTCACGGCCACCGACCCGCAGGTGGTCGAGGCGATGCGCTTCGTCTTCGAGCGGATGAAGCTGGTGCTGGAGCCGTCGGGCGCCTGTGCGCTGGCCGTGCTGATGAACCACCGCGAGCAGTTCAAGGGGCAACGTGTAGGCATCACGCTGTCGGGCGGCAACATCGGGCTCGAGCGTTTCGTGGCGCTGGTGTCGGGCACTGAGCTGGTCGATTGATTCGCCGCGTCAGCAGCCGATCACCTTGAACTCGACGCGGCGGTCGAGCGCGTCTGAAGCATCGTCGCGACCCGAGCCGACCATCGTCTGGCGCGAGCCCATGCCTGCCGCGATGGTGCGTTTCGCCAGCGCCGGCACATTCGCTTCGAGTTGCGCCTTTACGTACTCGGCGCGCAGCAGCGACAAACGTTCGTTGAGCGGCTCGGGGCCGGTGGCGCTGGTGTGGCCCGTGACCTCCAGGCACGAGCTGCCACTCGACGCACGCGCGGCAACCGCCTTGAGCCAGACCGGGTACGGGCCGGTCACTTTCGTGTCGTTGCCGAAGGCCGTAGACCCTGGGCGGAACAGGAATTTCACCGCCAGGCGCCGGCGCTCCAGCCCGTAGTCGACGATCTTGCCGAAGGCCGCTTCGGCCTTGTCGCGCCGGCCCAGTTTCCAGTTGGCGAGGTAGACGCCGTTGTAGACCCGGAACTGGTCGCCTGCGGAGGTGCGCTGCGCGGCCGCGTAGAGGTCGAGCGACTGCTGGTACTTGCCGGCGTCGTAGGCCTCGATCGCTTCGGCCACCAGTGCCGCCGCCGAGATGCGCTCGGTGTAGAGCGGGTTGATCGGGTCGCCCGCCTTAGTGCCCTGGCAGGTATTGATGTAACCCCGCGTGGCCGCGTCTTCGCTCCAGGCCGGCGCGTCGCGGTACGAGGCGGTCGGCGTGGCGTCGACCCCGTCGGGTTTCGAGAACGCGAGCCCCTTGCTGACGAGCTTGCCGCTCTTCAGGTCGGCCAGCGCGAAGCAGATGCGGTACATCTCGCGCGCGCCGGTGGGCTGGCGCTGCGCGTTCAGCGCGGTGAGGGTGCCGATCAATACCAGCGGGTTGCGCGCCACGGCGGCGGCAGAAAACGGTTGCACGTCGTACTGCGGGTATTGCTCGCGAATCAGAGCCGCGAGCCGCAAACCCATGCTGCGCGTGGTCGCCGTCTGCGCGTGGTTGGCGCCGTCGATCAGCGGGTCGATGACGACGGTGTAGCGCGGCTGCGCTGCCGTGCCTTCGGGCGGCAGCTTGGCATTTTTCAGCAGCGCAGTGGCGGCGCTGAGCACGGCTTCGTCGTAAGGCAGGATCGGCGGCCGCGGCGGCGGCGGCGTCGGTAGGGGCGCAGGCGCGGCAATGGCGGCCACCGGCGCAGGCGCTGCGACCCCGGCTGCGGGCTCGGGGGCCGGGCTTTGCAAACCACTGCATGCGCTGACGAGGGCAATGATCGCGACGAAGGAGAAGCCGGGCGGGGTGTTCACTTGCTGCGCTCCTGACGGAAAAAAACTTGCGACGTGCTGGACAGCGTTTCGCCCAGCGCCAGCCGCTCACGCAACGCGCCGCAGCGGGCCATGATGGACAATGCCGACTGCGCAGGCCGCGCTGCAGCTGGCTGTGTGAAGGCGAGGGCTGCCTTGACCGAAGGCATCGACGCCGGTGCCGACGCGGGTGATGGCGAGGCGCTCGCCACATCGGCCGGCAGCGGCCTGGACACGGGCAGCGCCGTCTTCGCCGGAGCCTGAGGCGCATCGTTTCGAACTTCGGGGGCACGCCGCGCGACGCTGCCGTAGTAAGCGCCGAGCGCGATCGCCACGAGCAACGCCGACATGCCCCAGGGGAAGGGCCGCAAATGCGCCGGCGGGGCGGGTGCCGGCGCTTCGTTCGCCGTGCGCGGCTCGAGTGCCGGGCGTGCCGCGGCATCGGGCTTGCCGATCAGGCGCTCGATGTCTTCGAGGAGTCGCTGCAGGCCGAGAAAGTCCTGCGAGCCGTCCCACTCGACGAGGTCCGCGGCCTGTATCTCGCGGAACCCGGGCGGCGGTCGCACATGTTCGAGCAATACCGGCACGAGCCGCCCGAGCTGCCGCCCTTCGGCCGCTTCTTCGCAGACCCAATCGCTTGCCACCGAGTGCTGCGACCAGAGCACGACCATGCAGCGCATGTGCTTCAGCTCGCGTTCGAGCACGTTGCGCCAGGTCAGGCCGGCGGGAATGCGGCGGTCCCACCACACCGACCAGCCGGTCGATTGCAATGCGTCGGCGAGGCGGCGCACCGCGTCGCGGTCTTTCTCGTTGTAGCTCAGAAAGATGTCGGCCATGGCTCGCTTCGGCGGCAGCGGGCCTGCATCATGCGCCGCAGCGCCACGGGCTGTCGAGCCGCCCGCCCCTTCAGACGAGGGAGAGCCGGGCGCCCGAGCGCCTCAGCCTTCGAAGCCTTCGAGCACGTTGACCGTGTTGATGCCGACCTCGGCGACCGCGTAGCCGCCTTCGAACACGAACACCGTGGGCAGCCTGGCGCCGGCGATGTCTCGGCCCACCTGCAGGTAGTCGGCGCTTTGCAGCCTGAAGCCGGAGATCGGGTCGCCTTCGAAAGTGTCGACACCGAGCGCGACCACGAGCGCCTGGGCGCCGAAGTGGCGGATGTGCTCCAGCCCGGTGTGCAGGGCCTCGCGCCAGCGCCCGAAGCCGGTGCCGCGCGGCAGGGGCAGGTTGTGGTTGAAGCCCAGCCCGGCGCCGGCACCGCGCTCGTCGGCATGGCCGAGGAAAAACGGGTACTCGGTGCGCGGGTCACCGTGGATCGACACGGTGAGCACGTCGGCGCGTTCGCCAAAGATGGCCTGGGTGCCATTGCCGTGGTGGTAGTCGACGTCGAGCACCGCCACGCGCGCGTGGCCGCTGTCGCGCAAGGCTTGCGCGGCGAGCGCGGCGTTGTTCAGGAAGCAGTAGCCACCGAAGAAGTCGGCGCCGGCGTGGTGGCCGGGTGGGCGGCTGAGGGCAAACGCGCTGTGCGCCCCTGCGGCCACGGCGCGTGCGGCGTTGATGGCACAGGCCGCGCCGGCGCGCGCCGCGACCCAGCTGCCGGCCGTCAGCGGCGTGCCGGCGTCGAACGAATAGAGCCCCAAGCGCGCCGCGAAGTTGTCGGGCAGAACGTCGCAGCGCATGCCGGGCGCGGGCCACACCGAAGGCAGCGCGTCGAGCAACGCGTTGTCCGGGTCGAGGGCAACCCACTCGTCCCAGGCGTGTTCGATGAAGTGCAGGTATCGCGGGCTGTGCAGGCGGGCGAGGGCGGCGGTGAGTTCGCTCGCCGCCACATCGGGCCCATGCAGCGGGCCGAGCGCGCGGCGTTGCAGTTCGGCCAATACGTGGTCGAGGCGCGCTGCGGTTTCGTGGCAGGGCACGAGCCGGCCGCGGAACATCTCTTGCCGGCCCTGGTGCAGGTGGTGGAGCGGGTTGTGGACGGTGAGCATGGCGGTGGGGTCGCTGCGGCCCGCGTCAAGCAGGCGGCTTACGGTTTCGTTGTTGCGGCAGGCGCTTCGGTCACGAAGCCGATTCGGCTGAGGCCTGCTTTCTGCACCATCGCGATCAGCTCGGCCACGCGCCCGTAAGGCACGCCCTTGTCGGCGCGCAGCTGCACTTCGGTCTTCGGGTTCTTCTTCGCCGCGTCGAGCACACGTGCTTCGAAAGCGGCGGCGTCGACCGGCTCTTCGCCGAAATAGAGCTTGCCTTGCGGGTCGAGCGCGACGCTGATGAACTGCGGCGCGTCGTTGGGCTGCGCACCATCGGTCTTGGGCAGGTCGAGCTTCAGGCTCGAGGTCATCAAGGGCGCGGTGATCATGAAGATGACCAGCAGCACCAGCATCACGTCGATCAGCGGCGTCATGTTGATGTCGCTCATCGGCGTGGCGCCGGCGCTGCGTTGAAGGCGTCCGAAGGCCATGGAGTCAGCGGCCGGCCGCAGAGTCCATGATCATCTCGCGCAGGTCGTGCGCGAAGCCTTCGAGTTCGGCCTCGCAGGAGCCGACCATCTTGCCGAAGATGTTGTAGGCGAGCACCGCGGGGATCGCGACCGCCAGGCCCGCGGCCGTCATCACCAGCGCTTCGCCGACCGGGCCCGAGACGCGCTCGATCGAGATCGAGCCGGCCGCAGAGATGTTGATCAGCGCGTGGTAGATGCCCCAGACCGTGCCGAACAAACCGATGAACGGCGCCGTGCTGCCGATGGAGGCGAGCAGCACCTGGCCGAACTGCAGCTGCGCGAGCACGCCGTGCAGTGCGTCGCGCAGGCGGCGCGTGAGCTGCGAGTCGGCATGGCCCTTGGCTTCGAGCGTGCCGCCGGGCGGCGTGGCCACGGCTGCGGCGAGCAGCGGGCTCAACACACGCTCGCGGTCGAACGCGGCGAGCTGCTCGCGGCCGGCGTCCAGCGCGGGGGCGGCCCAGAAGGCCGGCACGGCGCGTTCGATGTCCTTGCGCACGCGGCGCAGCAGCCAACCTTTCCAGAGGATCACGACCCAGGCGCTCACCGACATCAGCAGCAGCAGCGCCGCGACGCTGCGCGTGATCGCGTCGCCCTGGGCCCAGAAGTTGTCGAAGCCGCCCATGCCCGCCTTTTTACTGGATGCCCAACACGTGATTCATGTCGAACAGGCCGTTCGCATGTTTCGCGAGAAAGCGCGTGGCACGCAGGCTGCCCTGGGCGTAGGTGGCGCGGCTGCTCGAACGGTGCGTGATCTCGATGCGCTCGCCGGTGCCGGCGAACAGCACGGTGTGGTCGCCGACGATGTCGCCGCCACGAATGGTGGCGAAGCCGATGGTCGACGGGTCACGCTCGCCGGTCACACCTTCGCGCGCGTAGACGGCGCAGTCTTTCAGGTCACGACCGAGTGCAGTTGCCACCACTTCGCCCATCTTCAGCGCTGTGCCGCTGGGCGCGTCGACCTTGTGGCGGTGGTGGGCTTCGATGATCTCGATGTCGTAACCTTCGTTGAGCGCACGCGCCGCCATGTCAAGCAGCTTCATCACCACGTTGACGCCGACGCTCATGTTCGGCGCCATCACGACGGCGATGTGTTCGGCGTGCGCGGCGATCTGCGCCTTTTGTTCGTCGCTGAAGCCGGTGGTGCCGATCACGGCCTTCACGCCGAGTTCGCGGCACACGGCCAGATGGGCGAGCGTGCCTTCGGGGCGGGTGAAGTCGATCAACACCTGTGCGTTCGCCAGGCCGGTGCGCAGGTCGGCGGTGATGGGCACGCCACTCCGGCGGCCGAGAAAAGCGCTGGCGTCCTGGCCGATGCCGGAGCTGCTCGCGATATCGAGCGCGCCGGCCAGCACGCAGTCGTCGGCGGCACCGATCGCCTCGATCAGCATCTGCCCCATGCGCCCGGAGGCACCTGCCACCGCGATCCGCAAGCTCATGGGCGCGGCTCGAGCGGCGGGTACTCGCGTGTCGGCCCGATCGGCTCCACGGCCACCGGCTCCACGGCAGCGGGAACAGGCAAGGCCTTCACCTCTTCGGGGCTCAGTTCCAGCGGCGGCGCGTTGCGCGCGGTCTTGAAGGTGTCGATCGAGGCGACGAAGTCCTGTTCGCTCGGCAGCTCGCCGCCGGTGTCCAGGGCCGTCAGGCTCTCGCCGACGAACGACGCCTTCACCCGGCGCAGCTGCGGCTCGGCGCCCTGGCGCTTGATCGTGAACACGTAGTCCCAGCGGTCGGCGTGGAAGGGGTCGGCGAGCAGCGGCGAACCGAGGATGTCGCGCACCTGCGAGCGGGTCATCCCGGTCTTGACGTTGGCGGCCTGCTCTTTCGTGATCACGTTGCCTTGCACGACCTCGATCCGGTAGGGGGTGATCACGCCGAGGAAGTTGTCGGAAGACTGCAGCGACTGGCAGCCACTGAGGCTCAGGGCACCCGCCACGAACAAGCCCGGCATGGCGAGGCGAGACAGAACAGCAGAAGTAGGAATACGCATGGTGTGGGAACCGGCGCGCCGGCAGCGGGCGCAACCTCGATATGATCGGTTCATTCTAGCGGCTGGGCTTGCCCGGCCTGCGCCACGCGCCCTTGCCCGGATCTGCCATGACACACGCCGATGAACTGAAGATCAGCGGCCTGAAGGCCACGCTGCCGCGCATCAAGGTTCTGGAAATGTTCCAGAAGACGACACAGCGCCACATGAGCGCCGAGGACGTGTTCAAGATGCTGCTCGCCGAGGGCGCCGACGTGGGCCTGGCCACGGTCTACCGGGTGCTGATGCAGTTCGAGCAGGCCGGCATCCTGTCGCGCAACCACTTCGAGACCGGCAAGGCGGTGTTCGAGCTCAACGAAGGCAAGCACCATGACCACCTGGTCTGCATGGATTGCGGCCGCGTCGAGGAATTCTTCGACGCCGAGATCGAGAAGCGTCAGCGCAGCATTGCGCAGTCACGCGGGTTCGAGTTGCAGGACCATGCACTCGCCTTGTACGCGGCTTGCACCAAGCCGAAGTGCCAGTACAAGACGAAGTAGCCTCTGCGCGCCGGGGCCCCATTCACTCGGGCTTCAACATCGCCTTGTTGTGGCGCTCGATGAACTCTTTGTAGGTGTCGATGCCGCGCAACTGCAGGATCGTGTTGCGCACCGCTGCTTCCACGAGCACGGCGAGGTTGCGCCCGGCATCGACGGCGATCACGGTCTTGCGCACCGCCACGTCGAGAATCTCCTCGTTCAGCGGCTCGTAGGGCAGGCGCTCGAACTCGCGGTCCATCGTTTCCTTGCGCACGAGGTGAACGATCAGCTTGAGCCGCATCTTCCGGCGCACCGCGGTCTCGCCGAAGATCGCCTTGATGTCGAGCAGGCCGATGCCGCGCACTTCGAGCAGGTTCAGCAGCAGGTCGGGGCAGCGCCCTTCGAGCGCGGTTTGCGCCACGCGGTAGATGTCGACCGCGTCGTCGGCCACCAGTCCGTGGCCGCGTGAGATCAGCTCCAGCCCGAGTTCGCTCTTGCCCAGGCCCGATTCGCCGGTGATCAACACGCCCACACCCAAAATGTCCATGAACACGCCGTGGCGCGTGGTGCGCTCGGCGAAGTGCTGGCTGAGGTAACTGCGAACTACGTCGATCACATGCCCGGCCGATTCGCCGGTGGCGAAGAGCGGAATGTCGGCCCGGTCACACATGGCCACGAGCTTGTCGGGCGGCGCTTCGGCGTCGGCCACGATCAGGACCGGCGGCTCCAGCGTGACGATGCGCGAGATGCGGCGTTCGGCCACCTCGGGGTTGACGCTGAGGTAGGCCACCTCGCGCCGGCCGACGATCTGCACCCGGTAGGGGTGGATGTAGTTCAGGTAACCGACCAGGTCGGCCGCCGACTGCGCGTTGCGCACCGCCGCTTCGTCGAAACGGCGCTCGGGGTGGGCGTGGCCGGCGATCCACTCCCACGCCAGGATCTCGCGGTGTTCCTCGAACAGCGCCTCGGCGCTGATCACGCTGGGTTTCATGGAGCCCCCGGTGCGGGCCGGCGCATCAGGCGACCGACTTCAGCGGTTCCCAGTTGGCGATGAGCTGGTGCACCATGGCCGCGTCGCCTTCGCTCTTGAGGCGCTCGCGCAGTTCGCGGTCGGACAGCATCTCGGCGATCTCGGAGAGGATTTCCAGGTGCCGCTGGGTCGCCGCTTCGGGCACCAGCAGGAAGATCAGCAGGCCGACGGGTTCTTCGTCGGGCGCGTCGAACGGAATCGGCTGTTGCACCCGCAGCACCGCGGCGAGCGGGTTCTTCAGGCCCTTGATGCGGCCGTGCGGAATGGCCACGCCATGCCCCAGCCCGGTCGAGCCCAGGCGTTCTCGTGCGAACAGGTTGTCGGTGACCGTGGCACGCGCCACCGAGTGCTGGTTCTCGAACACCAGACCGGCGTGTTCGAACGCGCGCTTCTTGCTGGTGGCGTCGACATCGACCAGCACGTTGCTGGCAGGCAGGATGGCAGCGAGGCGGTTCATCAGTGGCACAGGGCGAGTGATCGGAATTTGACGCCGATCAAGCGATCCCCATAAATGACAGGGTCATGAATTATGGAGGGCATGTCGGTGGCAGGGGCAAGCGCGGTGGGTCTGCGATGCCAGATTGTGCATAGGGTGCTGCATAGCAGCAACGGTGTTCGTTCCCTTGGTTGCGGGGGGCGTTTCGCGGCACGAAAAAGCGGCCCGAAGGCCGCTTTGTGTTCCCGAACAATGCACTGCCGGTGCGGTGACTCAGGCGGGGGTGGCGTCGATGCGTTTGGGCGACGCGTGGTGGTGGTCCTGCACCTTGTCCTTGTAGCGGCAAACTTGCCGGTCGAGCTTGTCCATCAGTTGGTCGATGGCAGCGTACATGTCTTCGTTGCACTGCTCGATGAAGATGTCCTTGCCTTTGACATGCAGGGTGACTTCGGCCTTCTGCCTGCGTTCCTTTTCCTTCAATTTTTCAACCGACAGCAGCACGTTGATATCGACGACCTGGTCAAAGTGACGCGTGACCCGGTCCAGCTTTGTGAGCACGTACTCTCTGAGAGCCGGCGTCACGTCGAGATGGTGACCGCTGATGGTCAAGTTCATGGGGGTTTCCTTTCGCAGGGGTGGGGGGAGCGGGAAAGGTGAGCAATGGGTCTGGGGAGGCTGTCGGACCGGGGTTCGTTGAACTCAGCGTACCCGCCTTCCGCGGCCGTGACAAGCGAGTGACACCAATGCTCACAGGGTGCCGAGAAGTGCACGCTCTGAGCCCGGCCCGCAGCGAATTTTTGGTGTCGTGCGGGTGCGATAATTCAAGGATTGCCTCCCGGAGATTTGCTTGGACAAGCCACCGTCTCGGTGACCGCCCGCTCCAGCGTTCACCTGGGGTGAGGCGGGCCCCCGACCCATCCCCCAGACCCTGACCGTGCCGCCCACCGCGGCGGGCACGCTCGCGTTGGAGCCCTCATGCTGAATGTCTTCACTCTGGTCAATGGCCGGCTCGCGCAAGAAGAAATCGAAAGCCTCGACGACCTGACCCAGGCGCTCACGCGCGTGCAACCGGTCTGGGTCGACCTCGACGCCCCGACCGCCGAAGAAAAGGGCTGGATCGCCCAGCACTTCGGCGTGACGATCCCGCACGACGCCGTCGACGACGACCTGGAGGAGTCGGCCCGGTTCTACGAAGAAGACAACGGCGAGCTGCACATCCGCTCCGACTTCCTGATCGACGACGACGAAGCGCCGCGCAACGTGCGGGTGGCTTTCATCCTGTTCAGAAAGGTGCTGTTCTCGATCCACGCCGAAGACCTGCCGGTGTTCCGGCTGCTGCGCCTGCGTGCGCGGCGCATCCCGGCGCTGATCGAAGACGCAAAAGACGTGCTGCTCAAGCTCTACGACGCCGACGCCGAGTACAGCGCCGACGCGCTCGAAGGCATCTACGACAGTCTTGAAGCGGTCAGCGCACGGGTGCTGAAGCAACGTGTGGACGACGTCGCCGCCGGCGAAGCGCTGAACGCGATCGCGCGCGAAGAAGACTTGAACGGCCGAATTCGCCGCAACGTGATGGACACCCGCCGTGCGGTGAGCTTCATGATGCGCAGCCGCATGCTCAACGCCGAGCAGTTCGAGGAGGCGCGGCAGATTCTGCGCGACATCGACTCGCTCGACTCGCACACCGCGTTCGTGTTCGACAAGATCAACTTCTTGCTGGACGCCACGGTCGGCTTCATCAACATCAACCAGAACAAGGTGATCAAGATTTTCTCGGTGGCCAGTGTGGCGCTGCTGCCACCGACCCTGATCGCCAGCATCTACGGCATGAACTTCAAGTCCATGCCTGAGCTCGACCATCCCTGGGGCTACCCGTTTGCGCTAGCGCTGATGGTGGCATCGGTGGCAGCGCCGTTCATCTACTTCCGGCGCAAGGGCTGGCTGCGCTAGCCGCGTGGGCGCGGCTCACCGGCTGCCGTAACCGAGAGCAAGCCTGTGCTAGGGTGTTACTTGCACCGCCCGCACAGCGTGGGCTCGCCCTAAACTGCCCATGATGTCTACTTTGTCGTGTCTCTCCCGGTGGTCGGCCGGCTCAGCCTTGTGCCTGGCCGGGTGGCTGGTGGCCGCGCCGTCGCAGGCGCAATTTGCGATGGTGCCCTCGCCGCTGGCAGCCACGCCGCAGGCCAGCGACGCCGACTCCGAGCTCAACTACAAGCGTGATGCGGCAAAGCATCTCTACCTGACCTACCCGATGCGGATCTACAAGGGCCGCATGCCGCCGCTGCTGTACGGCGTGGCGATTGTCGAAACCGATGTCGAGGCCGATGGCGCGGTGGTGGATGTGCGCTTGCGCCGGCCACCCGGCGCGGCTGAGGTTGGGCCGTGGATCGTGCAGATGATCCGCAAGGCCGGGCCGTTTCCACCGCCGGCCAAGCTGGGCAAGATCACCTACGTCGACATCTGGCTGGTGCACAAGGGCGGTAATTTCCAGCTCGACACATTGACCGAAGGTCAGAACTGACGCCCTGCCCGGTGCGCCTTCAGCCACCCGCCCGGCGTTTGAGCCAGCGCATCAGC
>JAYVTD010000174.1:0-5579 GCA_043774765.1 Rhizobacter sp.
CTCGAGCGCATCGTCGCCGGCCGGCTGAACAAGCAGATCGCCGACGACCTGGGCATCAGCATCAAGACGGTCGAGGCGCACCGCGCCAACATCATGGAAAAGCTGAACGCCAACACCGTGGCCGATCTGCTCAAGATCGCACTCGGTGCGCAAGCCAAGGCCTGACCACCGCTCTCACATCCCGCACATCAAAATAGAAGGGGCCGCCTGATCAGCGGCCTTTCTCGTTGACGGACCCGATTCATGACCGCACAACTCATCGACGGCACCGCGCTCTCGACCCAGATCCGCGCCGAAATCGCACAGCGTGCTGCCGCCCTCGCCGCCCGCGGCCACCCGCCCGGCCTGGCCGTGGTGCTGGTCGGCGACGACCCGGCGAGCCAGGTCTACGTGCGCAACAAGGTCAAGGCCTGCCACGCCGCTGGCGTGCACTCGGTATTCGAGAAATACGACGCCACGCTGCTAGAGGCCGAGCTGCTCGCGCGCGTGGCCGCGCTCAACGCCGACCCGCGCATCCACGGCGTCCTGGTGCAGATGCCGCTGCCTTCGCACATCAACCCGCACAAGGTGATCGAGGCGATCGCAACGCACAAGGACGTCGACGGTTATTCGGTTCTCTCGGCTGGCGAGCTGATGACCGGCCTGCCCGGCTTTCGGCCCTGCACGCCCTACGGCTGCATGAAGCTGATCGCGAGCACCGGCATCGAGCTGCGTGGCAAACACGCGGTGGTCATCGGCCGCAGCAACACCGTGGGCAAGCCGATGGCCCTGCTGCTCTTGCAGGCGAACGCCACTGTCACCATCTGCCACAGTGCCACAAGCGACATCGGCCACCACACACGCCAGGCCGACGTGGTCGTCGTCGCGGTCGGGCGCCGCAACGTGCTGCGCGCCGACATGGTCAAACCCGGCGCGGTGGTGATCGACGTGGGCATGAACCGCAACGACGAAGGCAAGCTGTGCGGTGATGTCGATTTCGTCGGCGTCGCCGAAGTCGCCGGCCACCTCACGCCGGTGCCCGGCGGGGTCGGCCCGATGACGATCACGATGCTGCTGGTGAACACGATCGAGGCCGCCGAGCGCCGTGCCGGCTGAAGGACAGAAACGATGAACCAGACCATCACCGCCACGAACCCGCTGCTCGACACCACCGGCCTGCCGCGCTTTGCAGAGATCCGGCCCGAGCACATCACCCCGGCCGTCGATGCGCTGCTGCGCGACGCCGACACCGCGCTCGCCACCGCCACCAGCGACGCCGTGCCGGCCGACTACGACGCACTCTCGGCCGTGTTCGACGTGGCCAACGAGCGTTTGGCGCGCGCCTGGGGCGCCGTCGGTCACCTGAACTCGGTGGCCGACACGCCCGAGCTGCGCGCCGCCTACAACGAGAACCTGCCCAAGGTAGTCGACTTTCAGACCCGCGTCGGGGCCGACGAAGCCTTGTTCGCCAAGTACAAAGCCGTGCTCGGCAACCCGCGCTCGGCCAGCCTCACAGCCCCGCGCCACAAGGCGGTCAGCAACGCGGTGCGTGACTTCAAGCTCTCGGGTGCCGAGCTTCAGGGCGCGGCCAAGGCGCGCTTCGCCGAGCTGCAGGACCGACAGGCCGAACTCGGGCAGAAGTTCTCCGAACACGTGCTCGACGCGACCGATGGTTATGCCTGCTTCGCCAGCGACGCCGAAGTGGCCGGCCTGCCCAACGACGTGAAACAGGCGGCACGGGCCGCAGCGTTGGCTGCCGGTCAAGCGGGCTACAAGTTCACGCTGCACTCGCCGAGCTTCGGTCCGGTGATGCAGTACGCCGAGAACCGCGCGCTGCGCGAAAAGATCTACACCGCCTACGTCACACGCGCGAGCGACATCGGCCCGGCCGAGCTCGACAACAGCGCGCTGATGCGCGAGCTGCTGCAACTGCGCCAGGAAGAAGCCGAACTGCTCGGTTATGCCAATGCGGCCGAAGTGTCGCTGGTGCCGAAGATGGCGGGCTCGCCGAACGAGGTGGTGAGTTTCCTGAGCGACCTGGCGCGGCGCGCCCGCCCCGGCGCCGAACGTGACCTGACCGAGCTGCGCGAGTTCGCGCGCACCGAGCTCGGCCTGCCCGACCTGCAGGCCTGGGACCGGCCTTTCGCCAGCGAGCGCCTGAAGGAAAAGCGCTACGCGTTCAGCGAGCAGGAGGTCAAGCAGTACTTCACCGAAGCCAAGGTGCTCGAAGGGCTTTTCCACATCGTCGAGACCGTGTTCGAAGTGCGCATCCGGCCCGACACGGCGCCGGTGTGGCACCCGAGCGTGCGCTTCTTCCGCATCGAACGCCAGGGCTCGGGCGACACGCCGCCGCGGCTCGTCGGCCAGTTCTACCTCGACCTGCACGCCCGCCCCGGCAAACACTCCGGCGCGTGGATGGACGCCGTGCACGGCCGCTGGGCCCGGCCCGACGGCGCGCTGCAGACACCGGTCGCTCACCTGGTCTGCAACTTCACGCCGCCGGCCGTGGTCGACGGCCAGGAACGCCCCGCGCTGCTCACACACGACGAGCTGACCACACTGTTCCACGAGTTCGGCCACGGCCTGCAGCACATGCTGACGCAGGTCGACGACATCGCCGTCTCGGGCATCTCGGGCGTCGAGTGGGACGCGGTCGAACTGCCCAGCCAGTTCATGGAAAACTTCTGCTGGGAGTGGGACGTGCTCAAGCACCTCACTGCCCACGTCGACACCGGTGAGCCGATGCCGCGGGCCCTGTTCGAGCGTTTGCTGGCGGCGAAGAACTTCCACAGTGGCCTGCAGACGCTGCGCCAGGTCGAGTATTCGCTGATCGACATGCGCCTGCACACCGAAGCCGGTGCGGCCGAGCGCATCGCGGAATTGCTGGCCCTCGTGCGTGACGAGGTCTGCGTGGTTCAGCCGCCGGCCTTCGCCCGTTCGCTGCACACCTTTTCTCACATCTTCGATGGGGGTTACGCCGCCGGCTACTACAGCTACATGTGGGCCGAGGTGCTGTCGGCCGACGCCTGGAGCGCGTTCGAAGAGTCGGCCGCGGCCGACGGCGGCGTGCTCAACGTCGAGACCGGGCGTCGTTACCGCCAGAACGTGCTCGAAAGCGGCGGCAGCCGCAGCACGATGGACAGCTTCAAGGCCTTCCGCGGCCGCGAACCGCGCATCGATGCGCTGCTGCGACACCAGGGCCTGGCCTGACGCGGCACACGCCGGCGCGCGAGAACCGGCAACCTTGCGCAGACTGCGCGGCACGCACGGCTTGAAGCGTGCTGCTGCGTGGGTTAGATTCGCCCATCCCCTGTTTTGCCCGGAGAGACGATGAAGACGATGCTCAAGTTGCTGCACTGCGCACCGTTGTTGCTGGTGGCCCTGCACAGCCATGCGCAGTACAAGGTCACCGGGCCGGACGGCAAGGTCACCTACACCGACCGGCCGCCGATCAGCACCGACGGCAGGGTCACGTCGATCAACGCGCGCAGCGGCGCATCGGAAGTCTTGCTGCCGCTCGACCTGCGCCGCGCCGTCTCGCGTTACCCGGTCACACTGTTCGTGGCCGGTGCCGGCTGCGAGCCCTGCGACGCCGGGCGCACCCTGCTGCGCCAGCGTGGCATTCCTTTCAGCGAACGCCAGGTGCAAACACCGGAAGACAACGACGCGCTCGAACGCCTGTCGGGCGGGCGCGACGCGCCCACGCTGAGCATCGGCTCGCAAGTCCTGCGCGGGCTGTCGCCCGAAATCTGGGGCTCCTACCTCGACGCCGCAGGTTACCCGCGCGAGTCGCAGTTGCCGGCGAATTACCAGTACCCGGCCGCCGCCCCCGTTGTGGCCCGCGCCCCGGCACCGCGTGCACCGGAACCGGCCAGCATCGAGACACCGGCCGCCTCGCGCGCCGCCAACCCGTCGGGCATCAAGTTCTGACGGGCGGCGGCTCGGCTCTGATGCGCCGGGCCTGCAGGCTGCCTGCGGCCACCAGCGCGCCCATCACCCAGAACAACGAGGCCGCGCCGAGCGCCGCGCCGGCCAGGCCGAACATCAGCGGCATCACCGCGCTCGAGAAGTTGATCGTCATCGAGCGCAGCGCGATTGCTTCGCCGTGCCGGTCGTGCGGCGTGATCTGGTGCAGCGTGGTCATGATCATCGGCTGCACCGAGCCCAGCGCCAGCCCGAGCAAGACGGCGCACACACCCATCATCCAGGCCGACTGCACGAACGGGTAGGCTGCGAACACGAGGCCGGTGGCCAGCATCGCCCCGACCAGCACCTGGGCCTCGCGCAAGCGCTGCGCCAGCATCGGGATCAGCAGCCGGATCAACGCGACGGCGGCCGCGAACAGGCCCAGCACGGTGCCGATCGCCGAGGCGCTGAAACCGCGCTCGTGGCCAAGGATCGGCACGACGAAAGTGTGCACGTCCCAGCTCGCCGAGAGCAACCAGTTCACCATCAGCAGGCGGCGCAGGCCGGGCGTTAGAAGCAGCTCCCACGAGCTGCGCCGGCGTTGTTCGGCGGTGCGCGGCGGCGGGGTTTCCTGCGGCACGCGGCGCGCCCACCACAGGCTCGCCAGCGGCAGCAGCGCCATCGCTGCGAATGCCGCCGCAAAGCCGCCCAGGTCGATCAACACGCCGGCCAGCACCGGGCCGACCACGTTCGACAAGGCCGGCGCGAGGCCGAGCCAGCTGAACACGCGGCGCAGGTCGGTGGCCTCACGCGCCGTACGGCCGGCCGTGCGCTGGATCGTGATCAGGCCGAGGTTGGAGCCGGCACCGGTCAGCAGCGCCGCGGCGCACAGCAGGGTGAAGCCGGCTTGCGCCAGCCCCGTCGACAGCCACGCCAACAGCCCACCGCTCACGCTGAGTGCGACCGCCACGCGCAAAGGGCGGTGGTAACCGTGGCGGTCGGCCAGCCGCCCGGCCGGCAGCGCCAGCAGGATCGGCGCCAGCGCGAACAGGCCGAGCAGGATGCCGACCGCCCACGCCGAATGACCTTGCCGCAGCGCCTGCAGCGGTGCCGCGAGGCGCACGCCGGCCATGCACGAATGCAGGCAAATCTGGCCGACGATCAGCGCGACCAGCGTGCGCGAAGGATCGGCCGCAGCGGCGGTGTCGGGCACCCTGCTCTCAAGCACTGTCGTCTTCGGCCAAGTCGGCCTCGGCACCCGGCAGCAGTACCTGGGTGCGGTGTTCCGAGAGCGCCTCGACCGACTTCAGGCGCCGGGTCATCACGTTGGTGCGGGTCTGCGCCTGGTCGATCGTGCTGCTCGCTTCGTCGAGTTTTTTCTTCGTCTTGGCCAGCACCTCGCCGAACTTGCCGAACTCGGTTTTCACCGCGCCCAGCACCTCCCACACTTCGGCCGAGCGCTTCTCGAGCGCGAGAGTGCGAAAGCCCATCTGCAGGCTGCTCAAGGTCGCGAGCAAGGTGGTCGGCCCGGCCAGCGTCACGCGGTACTCACGCTGCAGCGCTTCCATCAGCCCGGGCCGGCGCAGGGCCTCCGCGTAGAGGCCTTCGGTCGGCACGAACAGGATCGCGAACTCGGTCGTGTGCGGCGGCGCCACGTACTTCTCGCGGATCGTTTTCGCTTCCGTGCGCAAACG
>JAYVTD010000175.1:0-2868 GCA_043774765.1 Rhizobacter sp.
TTGGGCGTGCCGATGAAGCGCTTCGAGCGGCCGATGCTCGGCTTCCTGTCTCGCGAGGAGATGCTGGCGATCATCGGCAAGCCAGGGTCAAGCTGGACCCGCCAGCGCGACCATCTGCTGCTGCACATGCTCTACAACACCGGCGCCAGGGTGTCGGAGATCATCGGCGTGCGGCTGGCCGATGTCGTGCTGGATGGCGTGGCCAGCGTGCACCTGCATGGCAAGGGGCGCAAGCAGCGCACGATGCCGCTGTGGCGCTCGACGGTGAAGGCCGTTCGGTCGTGGTTGAGGTTCAACCCCGGACTGCTGCCAGCATCGGCGCTGCTGCCCAACCGGGACGGGCACCCGATGACGAGGACGAACGTCGCGCAGCGGCTCGCGCTCGCCGTGCTGGCGGCAACTCCAGCGATGCCGAGCCTGCGTGATCGCCACATCTCCCCGCACACCATCCGTCATACGACGGCCATGCATCTGCTGCAGTCCGGAGAGCACATCGACGGCATTGCCCTGTGGCTCGGGCACGAGAGCCCGACCACCACGCATCAGTACACCGAGGCCAACCTGGCGATGAAAGAGAGGGCGTTGGCTCGGATGCAGGACCCCGACACCGCCAGCCGGCGCTTCCGGGCCTCTGACTCGCTGCTGGAGTTCCTGAAGGGCCTGTGATTATGAGAAGCGCGCGAGTGCCGCGGACCACCTGCCTACGAGGTGATCAGCGCGCTCGCCGCTGTCGCACTTGTCATAACTGGGGTCTTCTCATAATGGCCGCAACTTCCTATTCGCGGTCAACATCGACAGCAGCCAATCGACCCGGCGCGGACTGAACGGCCGGTCTTCGAGGCGATGAGATCAACATCCCGACCCAAAGCAGGCCCATGATCGGTTTGATTGAGCGCCTTGAAGCGGTCGTCCGAAAGTGCAGCCTCGGCAGCGGCACCAGCAAAGCGAGATCTTCGTCCCGCGGATGCTCGGCACGGGCGCAGGCAAGCGCTCAGTCTTGTCGGCGCTGGAGCGTCTACCGGCTACCATCCAAATGGTCGTCAGCCGCCCAATGGACCTACTCACCTCCGCCCAAGCGTTGGGCCTGTCCCTGCCAAGCCCAGCCTACCTCGTCGGCGCAGTGCTCTTCGGACTGATCGGCATATGGGCCTACCGATTCGGCAAGCGCACGGAGCGGCAGAAGACCCGATGGATCGGCTTGGCGCTCATGCTCTACCCCTATGCCGTGTCCGAGACTTGGCTTCTGTACCTCGTCGGAGCGGCGCTTTGCGGCTGGGTCTGGTTTGACTGCAGGTAGGAGTGCCTCACCGGCTTCTGACCGACTGCTTCTCGAACAAGGTATGTGCTGACCGGCTCCGTGCGCGGTTGCTTGTCGCCCCGCCATTTGCCAGCGTCGGAACAGTCGGTGTGAGAAGCCAGCCCGGAGCGACGGTCTCTTCCGCGAGAAACTGCTCGAGTCTTTCAAGTACTTAATACCTCCACGCTGCGAATGCCGCCGAGCAGGCCGCCTTGCGTGACGATGGTCTGCACGCCGCTCTTCGGATCGATCCGGATCAGCTTGTCGCCGACCATGTCCACTACCAGGATCTTGCCGTTTGGCTCCTGCGCGATGTCGATCGGTGCCTGCAGTTGGCCGCCGCTGCTGATCAACTGCTGATGCCCTGTGGCCGGGTCGACGTGCACGACCTTGTCTGCGCCGTGATCGACGACGAGCAGGTGGCCGTCTGCTGACTTGGCGATACCGCTCGGGCTGATGAAGTGACCGCCCTGCGAGACCACGGTCTCTGCGCCGCTGGCAGGATCGACGCGGATCACTGCACGCCGGCCCAGTTCCGACACGTAGAGCTGGCCGTCCTTGCCGAGCACGATGCCGGTCGGGCCGTCGCCGAATTTCGAGCCGGTGTTGATCTGACTGACGCTGCCGCCGGCATGGTCGATGCGGAACACGCCGCTGCGCGTGGCCGAAGGCAGGTTCACTGCGGCGAAGCTGCCGTCGGGCAGCACGGCCACGTCCTGCCACAGCCAGCCGTTGTTGAGCAGCACGTGCTGCGCCCCGCTGGCCGGCACGACGTGAATGAGTTTGCCGCCGTCGGTGACGGTTGCGATATGCGAATGCGCGTCGAAGGCGACGCCCAGCGCGTTGCCGATGTCGCCGCCTTCGGTGATGACGCTCGTCGCGCCAGTGGCCGCGTCCACGCGCACCAGGCGGCTGGCCGTGCCGACGACGATGTCGCCGCGCTTCAGCGGCGGTTTCGCGGGCTGGCGCGCCGGCTCGACCAGCAGCCAGTGCGCCACCGAGGGCACCCCGCGGCGGTCGACAACGAAGACCATGTAGTAGCCCGGCGGCACGAGGTTCGGATTGGCGGGCATCTGCGCGTTCAGCGTGCAGACGCCCGAGCGGCGGAATGGGATGTCGACCAAGCGCTGCTCGCTGTCGTCCGAGTGCGTGGTGGCCATCGGCCGCACCAGGCTGATCCACTGGATGTTGCCGGCATCGGGCACATGCAGTGAGAACGAGGCGCCGTGCGCCACGCGCGCCGGCCCGCGCTCGATGCACGGGCGCGGCCCGCGGAACAAGTAGGGCGGGTGGTAGATCTCGATGCGCATCTCGTCGTTGCGCCGGCTCGGGTTCGAGCCGGCGGTCAGCACCCGCGCGTCGGGCAGCAGGATCGCGATCGAGTGGTACAGCCGCGCCGCGCGTGCGCGCGCGCCGGTGGTCCAGGTGTTGGTGGCCGGGTCGTAGATCTCGGCCTCGGTCGACGCCGTCAGCGCGTTCTCGGCGATGCCGCTGCCGCCGGTGGCGACCACCGTGCGGTCGGGCAGGATGACGGCATTGACGTGCACACGAGGCCGCAGCATCGGCGGCGC
>JAYVTD010000176.1:0-2236 GCA_043774765.1 Rhizobacter sp.
AGCGCTCCTCGCCTCGCGTTGATTCAAGTTGGGCTGCGGCGGCGCCGATAAGGGCTGCACAGCCTCTTGTTCGCGATGCCATGCCCCGCCCCCATCACCTGACCGTCCTGTTCCTGCCGCTGGCTCTGCTGGCCGGTTGCCCGTGGTCGGGCGGCGAATCGCCCGAGGCGCTGGCCGTGCGCAAGGAAGCCGAAGGCAAGGCGGTCGGTGGCGCCTGCCGCCACGCCGGCCGTGCCATCGAAGACTGCTTCGCGCTGAACAAGCGTGCCGACAAGGCCGCGCTGTTCGCCGGCTGGCGCGAGATGAACGACTACATGCGCGAGAACAAGATCGACGCCGTCGCGCCGCAGGCCACAGCGCCGGCCGAAGTGGCGGCCAAGGTCGAGGAGCCGGTCGCCGAAGTGCCCGCGGCGAAGAAACCGGCCAAGCCCAAGAAGCACGAGTCCTGAGTGGCTGTGCCCGCGCGGCCGCGCACTTGATCGGCCCCGCTGGCAGCCTGTCGCATTACACGCGACGTGGTTGGCCTGGCGTGGCATCGTGGCGCCTTCATCGACGATGGAGGTGCCCACCATGACCCGTTTCGCGCTGCTGTTGCGCCGCCCCGCCGCGGCCCTGATCGCTGCCGCCACCCTGCTTGCCCCTGGGCCCGCCCTGGCCGCCACCACCGGCAGCGGCAAGGCGCTCAGCGAAACCCGCGCCGTCAGCGGCTTTCAGGCGATCGCGCTGCCCGGCTCGATCGATGTGGTCGTGCGCCAGGCCAGCAGCGAAGGCGTGCAGGTGCGCGCCGACGACAACGTGCTGCCACTGGTGCAGACCATCGTTGAAGGCAGCGGCGACACGCGCACGCTGCGCATCCAGTTCAAGGCCGGCGTGTCGGTGCGCACCAAGACTCCGGTGGTGGTCAGCGTCGACGTGATCAAGCTGAGCGCGGTGTCGAGTTCGGGCTCGGGCAACATCCGCATCGAAGCCCTGAAGACACCGCAATTGAGCCTGAGCATCTCGGGCTCGTCCGACGCCAGGCTGCAGCAGCTCGACACCGACCAGCTCAGCGTCAGCATCGCCGGCAGCGGCGACGTGCAGGCCAGCGGGCGCGCCGGCAAGCTCGACGTGTCGATCGCCGGCAGCGGCGATTTGCGCGCGCGCGAGCTCGCAGCCGGCGAGGTCAGCGTGACGATTGCAGGCAGCGGCGACGCCAGCGTCACGGCGCAAAAGACCCTCAGCGTGGCCATCGCCGGCTCGGGCGATGTCGACTACGGCGGCGGCGCGGTGGTCACCAACAAGCGCATCGCCGGCAGTGGCTCGGTGCGCCAGCGCCAGCCTTGACTTGCCGCGCCGCAGCGCCACACTGCACAGCCCCGCGGCGCCGCCGCGTTCACTGGAGCAGTCAACCATGTCCGTCGCCCGCATCACCGAGATTTCCAGCCTCAGCAAAAAGAGCTTTGACGACGCCGTGACCATTGGCGTGGCGCGCGCCAACAAGACCCTGAAGAACGTCAAAGGCGCGTGGGTCCAAGACCAGGAAGTGACGGTCGACAAAGGCAAGATCACCGGCTACAAGGTGATCCTGAAGGTCACCTTCGTGCTCGCGGACTGACGCCGCGCAGACCCCCGCGCGGCGCCGGTCGCCACGGCGACAATGCCCCGCATGAGTCCGGCCGAAACGGCGCCACCGCAGTGGCGCCACCCCGAATTTGCCCGCGGCGCGCGCGAGATGAGCGGCGTCTCGCTGGGCATCGCCGCCTGGGGCCTGGTGACCGGCGTGGCCATGGCCAAAAGCGGCCTGCCGCTGCCGCTGGCTTTGCTGATGTCGCTGATCGTCTTTGCCGGCAGCGCGCAGCTCGCCGTCTTGCCGCTGATGGCTGGCGGCGCACCGATCTGGGTGGTGTGGGCCACGGCGCTGTGCGTCAACCTGCGCTTCATCGTCTTCAGTGCCGGCTGGCGGCCGTACTTCGGGCACCTGCGCTTCTGGCAGCGCCTGCGCATGGGCTACTTCACGGCGGATCTGAACTACGTGATCTTCATGCGCCGCTTCCCCGTGCCGCGGCCCGCGCCCGAGCAGCTGCCGTACTTCTGGGGTGGCGTGGTCACCAACTGGACGGCCTGGCAGGTGCCGTCGCTGGCCGGGATACTTTTGGCCGACCGCATTCCGGCCTCCTGGGGCCTGGGCTTCGCCGGCACGCTGGCCCTGATGGGCTTGATGTATTCGCAGGTCGCCGACCGCGCCACCCTGGTCGCC
>JAYVTD010000177.1:0-9210 GCA_043774765.1 Rhizobacter sp.
GATAACGCCCTTGTGTCAACATACGAACGCCATCGCCCAGTTCGGGCCGCAATGTGCCGATACCCGGTGCGCGGCCCAGCGCGTCGCACTTGCTTTCCAGTTCATCGACAAATGTCAGCGCCCGCGCCTGGTTGTCTTGCGCGATGAATACCGCGATATCCAAGAGGTCCTCTTCAGCTGCAGGGGAGAATGTAACCTTCACCGTCGGCCGGGCCCGGACGCGCCGGACTGGGCGATTCGCTTGCGGGCTGCTGCAAACACCGATTTAGCCGGAATGCCCTCCCCGCTGCCTGCGCCGCGCTTGATGTCCCTTCGCAGCGCCTCAAGCTTCACTGCACGCAGCTTTTCCCGATCTTCGAGCGCACGCAGGCCGTCACGCACAACCTCGCTCGCACTGGCGTAGCGCCCTTGCTGAATCTGCTCTTTGATGAACGATTCGAAGTGATCGCCGATGACATAGCTCGACGGCATGGCTGACCTCCGGCACTTGATCTTGATGTACTTAACACTATCAAAGATTGATAGTTTTGCCAAGAAATTTCTTGGCCGCACCCCCTGGGGCCTCGGCGTGCGATCTGACCTCGCGATGTTGCAGGGTTAGTGGCTCACAGCGCGAGCCAGCTGACCCCAAGCGGTCAGGACGCAACCGGCGTTGCTCGCCAATACCCCTTTACATCCTGCCCAGGTAAGGCCAGCCGCACGCACAGGGGGTGGCGTCGTACCCGACGCCGGGGGCTCCCTCAATGGGCCTCGTCCCAGTTCGCGCCGACCCCTACTTCTGCGAGCAAGGGCACCTTCAATTCCGCCACCGACGCCATGATGCGCGGCACCGCTTCGCGCGCCCACGCCAGCTCGGCCTCGGGCACCTCGAACACGAGCTCGTCGTGCACCTGCATGATCATCCGCGTGGCGCGCTTCTCATCGTCCAGCAGCTTCTGCACCTCGATCATCGCCAGCTTGATCAGGTCGGCCGCCGTGCCCTGCATCGGCGCGTTGATGGCCTGGCGCTCGGCGCCGCTCTTGCGCGGGCCGTTGCCGCCGTTGATCTCGGGCAGGTAGACACGCCGGCCGAACAGCGTCTCGACATAACCCTTTTCACGCGCTGACACCTTGGTGTCGTCCATGTAGCGCTTCACGCCGGCAAAACGCTCGAAGTAACGCTCGATGTAGGTGGCCGCCGCGCTGCGCTCGATGCCCAGGCTTTGCGCCAGACCGAACGCGCCCATGCCGTAGATCAAACCGAAGTTGATGGTCTTCGCATAACGCCGCTGCTCGCTCGTGACATCACCGGCCGACACGCGGAACACTTCACTCGCCGTCGCCCGGTGCACGTCCATGCCCTCGGCGAAAGCCGCCAGCAGGCTCGGGTCGCTGCTGATGTGCGCCATGATGCGCAGCTCGATCTGCGAGTAGTCGGCGCTGAGGATCGAGTGCCCGGGCGGCGCGATGAAGGCCTCGCGCACCCGTCGGCCTTCTGGCGTGCGGATCGGGATGTTCTGCAAGTTCGGGTCGTTGCTCGACAAACGCCCCGTCACGGCCACCGCCTGGGCGTAGTTGGTGTGCACGCGGCCGGTGGCCGGGTTGACCATCAGCGGCAGTTTGTCGGTGTACGTGCCCTTCAGCTTCGACAGGCCGCGGTGTTCGAGCAGCCTGGCCGGCAGCGGGTAGTCGGCGGCGAGTTCGGCCAGCACTTCTTCGTCGGTGCTCGGCGCGCCGCTCGCGGTTTTTTTCTTCACCGGCAGGCCAAGCTTGCCGAACAGGATCTCGCCGATCTGCTTCGGGCTGCCGAGGTTGAAGGGCTGGCCCGCGATCTCGTAAGCCTGCTGCTCCAGCGCCACCATGCGCTCGGCGAGCTGCTGGCTTTGGGCCGCGAGCTTCGCGCCGTCGATCAACACGCCGGTGCGTTCGATTCGGCCCAGGATCACCGCGGTCGGCATCTCGATGCGCTGGTACACGTCGAGCAGCCCCGGGCTCGCCTGCACCTGCGGCCACAGCTTGTCGTGCACATGCAGCGTCATCTCGCTGTCTTCGCAGGAATACTCCGAGGCGCGTTCGATCTCGACCTGCGCGAACGAGATCTGGTGCACGCCCTTGCCGCACAGATCTTCGTAGCTCAGGCCGCTGCGGCCGAGGTGGCGTAATGCCAGGCTTTCCAGGCTGTGCGGCTTGTGCGCTTCGAGCACGTAGCTCTGCAGCATCGTGTCGTGCACGTAGCCCTGCACCGTGATGCCGGCATTGGCGAACACGTGGGTGTCGTACTTGATGTTCTGGCCGAGCTTGAGGGCTTTCGGATCTTCGAGCCAGGGCTTGAGCAGCGCGAGCACCTCGTCCACCGGCAGCTGGTCGGGCGCGCCGGGGTAGGTGTGGCGCAGCGGGATGTAGGCGGCCTCGCCGGGCGCGGTGGAGAGCGAGATGCCGACGATCTGCGCCCGCATGGCGTCGAGCGAATCGGTTTCGGTGTCGATCGCGGTGAGTGGTGCGGCCTTGATCTTCGTGATCCACGCGTTCAGCAGGTCGAAGCTCAACACCGTTTGATAGTGTTTTTCGACACGGCTCGCCGCCACAGGGGCGGCCTCGGGCGCAGCAGAAGCGGCACCCAGCCCGGAAGCGCTCTCGAGTTCGCGCCTGAGCGACTTGAAGTCGTATCGTTCGTAGAAGGCGATCAGGCGCTTTGCCTCGGGCGGCGCGAAGGCGAGCGCCTCGAACCCCGGCCAGCCGGGCACGTGCGCCGCCAGATCGCAGTCGGTCGCCACCGTGACGAGCCGGCGGCCCTGCGGCAGCCAGTCGAGCGCCTTGCGCAGGTTCTCGCCGGCCGCGCCTTTCATCGACGGCGCGGCGGCAATCACGCCGTCGAGCGAGCCGTATTCGGCGATCCACTTCGCGGCCGTCTTCGGCCCGACCTTCTCGACACCCGGCACGTTGTCGACCGCGTCACCCACAAGCGTCAAGTAGTCGACGATGCCCGAGGGCGCCACGCCGAACTTGGCCAGCACACCTTTTGGGTCGAGCCGCTCGTTGCTCATGGTGTTCACGAGCGTCACGTTGTCGTCGACGAGCTGCGCCAGGTCTTTGTCGCCGGTCGAGACGATGACCTTGAAGCCGGCCTGCGTGGCCACCTTGCACAGCGTGCCGATCGTGTCGTCGGCTTCGATGCCGGGCACCGAAAGCACCGGCCAGCCCATCAGCTTCACGGCCTCGTGGATCGGCTCGATCTGCAAGGCCAGGTCGACCGGCATCGAGGCGCGGTTGGCCTTGTACTCGGCGTACCACTCGTCGCGGAAGGTCGGCCCCTTGGCATCGAACACGCAGGCGCCGAGCGCGGCCGGGTGCTGCTCGCGCAAGAGCTTCAACATCGAGACGACACCACGCAAGGCACCGGTCGGCACGTTGCCCGGCCCACGCAGGTCGGGCAGAGCGTGAAAAGCACGGTAGAGGTAGCTGGAACCGTCGACCAGCAGCAAGGTTTTGTCGCTCATGGGGCCATTGTGATGGCTCTCGCAGACCCCTCGATGGCAGCGACCTAGAATGGCTGCATGAACTCGAAACTCGCGCTGGGGCCCGTACTGGCCGCGCTCTGCTTTTGCGCACCTTGCCAGGCCCAGACCAGCCCGGCGGTGAAAAGCCCCGTGTCCGTTCCCGTCGAATCCGCTCGCAGCAACGGCGAGCCCGACGTGAAGCGCACCGTGATCGAAGACGAAGGCGCCCGCATCGAAGAACTGCGGGTGCGCGGCGAAGCGCAGCGCATCGTCGTCACACCGAAGGTCGGCATTCGCAAGAGCTACGAGATCATGACCGGCGACGGCGCACGCGATGCTTTCGACGGCACCGGCGGCGCCCGCAGCTCGGCCGGCAAGCGCGTCTGGAACGTGCTGCAGTTCTGACTCTCCGACTGACGTGGCGGTCTACACCGAGGTCTCGTTCGCCGAGGCGGCCGCGCTCGTTGCCCGGCTTCACATCGGCGAGCTCGTGGCGCTGAACGGCATTCAGAGCGGCATCGAGAACACCAACTATTTCGTCGAAACGAACCACGGGCGCTACGTGCTCACGCTGTTCGAGCGCCTCACGCACGAGCAGCTGCCGTATTACCTGCAACTGATGAAACATCTGGCCGAGCGTCACATTCCGGTGCCCGGCCCGAAGGCCGACGCCTCCGGCGCGATCCTGCACACGCTGCTCGGCCACCCCGCAGCCGTGGTCGACCGGCTGAGTGGCCGCCACCAGCTCGCGCCCGATGCGGCGCACTGCGCCAGCGTGGGCACGGCGCTCGCCCGCATGCACCTGGCCGGCATCGACTTTGCGCTGCACCAGCCCAACCTGCGCGGCGCGGCCTGGTGGGCAGAAACGGTGCCGGTGGTGCAGCCCTTCCTCACGCCCGCGCAGCGCGAGCTGATCGACACCGAGCTCACGTTCGCGCTGCAGGTGCATGCGTCGAAGGCGCACGCCGCGCTGCCGCACGGCGCGATCCATGCCGACCTGTTCCGCGACAACGTGATGTTCGAACAGGGCCCCGACGGCAATGACGTGCTCACAGGCCTGTTCGACTTCTACTTCGCCGGCGACGACAGTTTCCTGTTCGACGTCGCCGTGTGCCTGAACGACTGGTGCATCGATCTCGAATCGGGCCGGCTCGACGACGGGCGCGCCAGCGCCTTCGTGGCCGCCTACGACGCGGTGCGCCCGCTCGGCAGCGGCGAGCTGCGCCTGATGCCGGCGCTGATGCGCTCGGCCGCGCTGCGCTTTTGGCTGTCGCGCCTGTGGGACCTGTACCTGCCGCGCGATGCGAGCCTGCTGAGCGCCCACGACCCCCGCCACTTCGAGCGGGTGCTGCGCGAACGCGTGGCCACGCCCTGGCACTTCGCCCGCGCCTGACAATCCCCCCGCATGATCCCTTTCACACTCAAGACCGTTCCCGCCCGCCGTGGCTCCGCCTGGGCCCGCCAGGGCTTCGTGGTGTTCTTCAAGCGGCCGATGGTGTTCGCTGCGCTGTTCGCCGTGTTCATGTTCATGGTGTTTGCGCTGGCGCTGCTGCCGTGGGTCGGCTCGTTGCTGCTGCTCGCGCTGCTGCCGATGGTCACGCTGGTCTTCATGCTCGCCACGAAAGCGGCGCTGGCCGGTGAGCTGCCAACCCCGGCCGCACTGGTCCAGCCGCTGCGCATGGACATTCCGCGCCGGCTGGCCATGCTCAAGCTCGGGTTGATCTACGCGGCGGTGACCTTCGCCATCCTGGCCCTGAGCGACCTGGTCGACGGCGGCGCCTTCGACGCGCTGATGGCAGCCCTGCCCGACGTGCAGACCAAACCCGAGCGCTTCAACGCGGCGCTCACCGACCCGCGGCTGATGCAGGGCCTGCTGATCCGCACCGGCCTGACCTCCCTGCTCGCCTTGCCCTTCTGGCACGCTCCGGCCCTGGTGTACTGGGGCGGCCAGGGCTGCGCACAGTCGCTCTTTTCCAGCACGCTGGCCTGCTGGCGCAACAAGGCTGCCTTCACCGTCTACATGCTGACCTGGGTCTCGGCGGTGCTGCTCTTCGCCACGCTCGGCAGCATGGTGTTTGGCCTGCTCGGCCAGCTGCCGCTGTTCGCGCTGGCGGCCACGCCGTTTTCGCTGATGCTGACCACGGTGTTCTACGCTTCGCTCTACTTCACCTTCGCCGATTGTTTCGAAGCCGTCGCACCGAATACGCCACCGGTGCCCGCCGACCCCCCACCGTTCGACTGACCGAACGGCCGACCGACAGCCCAGGAGACCACCATGAAGATCGCTCTCGTCACCGGAGCCGGCAGTGGCATCGGCCGCGCCGCCTCGCTCGCGCTCATCAGCGCCGGCTACCACGTGGTGCTGGCCGGGCGCCGCGTCGACGCGCTGCAGCAGACCGCCGAGATGGCCGGCCCACTCGCCGGCAACGCTCTTTGCGTACCCACCGACGCCACCGACCCGGCTGCCGTGAAAGCGCTGTTCGACACCGTGCACGCCAGGTTCGGCCGCCTCGACCTGTTGTTCAACAACGCCGGCACCGGCGCACCCGCGGTCCCGATGGACGAGCTCACGTTCGAGCAGTGGAAGGCGGTGGTCGACATCAACCTGACCGCCGTGTTCCTGTGCACGCAGCAGGCGTTCCGGTTGATGAAAAGCCAGAGCCCGCGCGGTGGCCGCATCATCAACAACGGCTCGATCTCGGCCTACGCGCCGCGGCCGTTCAGCGCGCCCTACACGGCGACCAAACACGCGATCACGGGCCTGACAAAAGCGACTTCGCTCGACGGCCGCGCGCACGACATTGCCTGCGGCCAGATCGACATCGGCAACGCCGCCAGCGAGATGACGCAGCGCATGACGACCGGCGTGCCACAGGCCAATGGCACGACGATGGTCGAGCCGCGCATGGACCTGAGCCATGTCGCCAACGCCGTCGTGCACATGGCCAGCCTGCCGCTCGAAGCCAACGTGCAGTTCATGACGGTGATGGCGACGAAGATGCCGTTCGTGGGGCGTGGCTGACGCGCCAGCTAAGCCAGCCTGGCAGCCGATCCAGCGACATGCCCGGCCAGCGAAGAGACGAAGGTCTTCAGGCTGGTTGACTCCGACAGATCAGACCAGACGCCCGACTTCGCATCACTTCGTTTTGAAGAGATCACCGACGCCGCTGTGTAGAGCTGCTCTCTGGCCAGACGCTGGCACAGAAGATCGTACCGACGCAAGTAGGACGCGCCTTTAAATTCTGCGAACACCGGGAAGTGCGGCGCGGCATCGCACACTGGATAGTTAGACTTTGGCGCGTCTTCCACGAGCATGAGCCAGCCCACAAAAGGCTTGGGCTGATCGCCGAAGGCCCCTTCGCGCAATGCGGTCCACAGATCGTGTCCGGTACCGATCGCCTCTTCGGTTCTGTTGTTGAAGTTGTTGCTGAACGAAGGCCCGACCTGGCTCTTCAACTCGACAGCAACGATCAACTCGCCCTTGTAGATCACGAGCAAATCCCAGAGCTTTGTCGGCCGAAAGTAACCGGGCAAGGTAAGCAGCTTGCGCCTCTGGTGAATCTCGGCGTGAGCCAGCCCGTTCGCTTTGACAATATCGATGACCAGGTCGACAAACCCGTTCATGTTGGCACCGCCGGTCACACCAGCGCGCTCGCCTTGGTCGGTCTTGCCAGCCAGCTTCTGCTTGTCTCGTGCCTTGTCGCGACTGCCCCAGAAGTGCTTCACGGCTTTAGCAGCGCGCCGCTCATAAGAAACGAGATCGAGCGCCATGCCTATGCGGCCATCCCTGACAGGATGTTCCATTCGCTTTCACTCAAGCCATACAACTCTCTCGCGGCCTGATTGCATGCCACCAGATCTCGTGACTCGCCTGCCAACTTCAAAACAGAGCGCATCTCGAGAGACACCTTCTCCCAAAGCGGGACACGTATGCGTCGCAAATACTGCGCCTGAAATCGCAAATAGCCGCCGCGCATCTTGGTCGAATAAGTCGAGACGAAAAACCGCGCAATGCCCGAGAGCAACACGGCTTGCAGCGCGTGCAGGTCCCACTCAGCGGAGACGATGAAATACAGGTTGTGGTGCGGGTACAGGCGCCCTCCTTCGAACACGACCTGAGCTTCACCCTTGATGTCGGGGATGAGCAGCTTTGACTGCCGAGCCAGGGCCGGCGTGATGCGGTCGATGGTCCGATACCAGTTTGCGGGGGTTTTCTGGGCGACATGCCGGCCGGAAATCTCTGCCTTGCGCGCTTCAAGGTAGCGTTTCAGGCGCGGGAACTCGTCGAGCGACACCAAGCCACCGCCATCGGCGAATGGGTTCACTACACCCAGCCCACGCCACTCAACGGCGCCAGTGACAATGTCACGTGTCGTCACCAGCGGCAACTTGCGATCGGGTTCCACGTCTAGTTCATCGAACGTTCCGATGAAAGCCCGATCGGCTCCAGTCGCAACACCAATGCCGACCTTGCAGCCCGCTTCTTCCAGCATTGGCAAGCCGGCTTCGAGACGCCGGATCAGCGCCATTTGATCGAATGACTCAAGAATCCACGGTTCGCCGCCGGCCGTCACGCCGGTCAGTTCACGAACGCCATGGCTGGCATGGGCGAGCAGCGGTGACGTGAGCACTTGGGCCAGTCGAGTCAACGCGGGGGCATCTATCTCGGGCTGGCGGGCGATTCGTGTGGCCCCCGCGGGCTCTCGCGCAATGACCGTGATCGCGGGATAAGCGATCACATCGGAATTGAAGGCGGGCGTGTCGACCATGTCGACGCACACGCGCAAGTGAAAGTCGCGGGCAACCAGTGCCCGCAGCGGTCCGCCATAACGGTTCTTCATCCACCGGTCGGCGCAAATGAAACCCAATACTCCGCCTTCCACCAGGCGCAGGAGCGACCTCTCGATGAATGGGATGTAGAGGTCGGCGCGGTCGTAGAGGGTCGTGTAGCGGCTCCGGTACTCCGCCAGCAGTGCTGCGGGAATGAGTTCTTGCCGCACATAGGGCGGATTACCCACCACCACATCGAAGGTCTCGGGCAAGGCGGCCAGCAGGAAGTCTCCACGCACCAACCACACGTCGGCCAGCGAAACAGCGGGCGCGGCCGCAATTCCGTGGCTCGTCAACAGTGCCACCACCGACGCGCGTGTTCTCGCAAAACTGCCGTGGTGCAGTTCAACCGCGCGGACACAGCCGGCCAATGATTCAACCGGGCGAGTCGTATCTCCTGCCGTCTCCCATGCCAGCAGCAGGCGCTCGATCACGGGGATCAGGAAGTCGCCGTAGCCGAAAGAGGGTTCGAGCAAGCGCAAGGTCTGCAGCGGCTTGTCAGCGGTGTAGCCGCTGAGATCGAGAACGAAATCCACCACCTCACGGCGCGTGAAGATCGCTCCGCGTTCGTCGACGCCACCAGCCGTCGCCAACGCTTCGACAGCATCTGTGACCGGGCACATGCCCGGGAAAGACGGTTGTTGGAGTTGAAGATTTATGGACATGGTTCGGCGTGACTGTTGAGACATTGTGACTGCAATGGATCACCGGCCCGAGGGCAGCAAACGGGCATGGTGCGCATCCGGCTTTGCCCGTAGTGCGCCCACGATTCTGGTAATATTGTCTATATCCCTACTTATTGTTGTATTCTCTACCACATGCTCTGGCACCTGCTCATTCTTTCCCTGCCCACCGAGAACGCCACGGCCCGCATGCGCGCCTGGCGCGCGCTGAAAGGCTGCGG
>JAYVTD010000178.1:0-6744 GCA_043774765.1 Rhizobacter sp.
CGGTGGTGACTTCCCGCGCGGTCTGCAACCTGCAGGGCCAGCAACTGTTCGACAGCGGCGTCAGCCTCGACGCCGGGGTGTACGCCAAGTTGCTGTCGCAGCCGCTGGCGATGCGGCTCGACGAATGTGTGGCGACCGAAGGAGCCATCGATACCGCCGGCCTGCGAAAAGCCGCTGCCGCGGCGATGCGCAGCCTGCCCTTCTTTGCCGCGATGGCGCCCGACGACGAATCGCGCAACGCGCTGCTCGACGCCGTGGCCGCGATCCCGCTGCCGGCGCCGGTGGCGTTCCAGCTGACGCTGGCGCGCGACATGAGTTTCGAGCAGTTCGACCACGGCGTTCTGATGGCCTTGTTGTGTGTGCATCTGGTGCGTGAGACAGGCGCGTCGGCAGCCGAGATGAGCGCTGCTGCTGCCGCCGGCCTGCTGCACGACCTGGGGATGCTGCACATCGACCCGCAGCTGCTGCAAGCCGGGTACCGCCTCAGCAGCAGCGAGCGCCGGCCGCTCTACGTCCACCCGATCACCTCGGCGCAGCTGGTCGACCGGTTCGAGGTCTACCCGCCGCAAGTAACGCGCGCGATCGTCGAACACCACGAACAGCTCGACGGCTCGGGCTACCCGCGCGGCCTGGCCGGCAGTGCCATCAGCCCGCTCGGGCGCGTGCTGTCGCTGGCCGAAGTGGTGACCGCCATGTTCGACGGCAAGCGCCAGCACCCCGAGCAACGGGTTTCTCTGATGTTGCGCATCAGCCCGCGCCGCTTCGATGCCGCCTGCGTCGCAGCGGTGCAGCGCCTGCTCGTCACCCTGCCGGCGCCGGTCGACGAGCCCGGCCCGGGTGTGGCCGAATCGGTGCAGCGGCTGCAGCTGCTCGCAGGGCTGCTGGCCGAATGGCACGACGCGCTCGACCAGACCACGCCCGATCTCGACGACGCGAGCCGCAGCGTGCTGCGCTCTTTCGCCGAGCAGGCAGAAACACTGCAGAGCATGCTGTTCGACGCCGGCATCACCGCCGAGCAGCTCGGCATGCTGACCAGCGGGGCCGAGAGCGACCCGGCGCTGCGCGTCGAGCTCTGGGCGCTGGCGCAGGAGCTGCAATGGAACCTGATCGCCAGTGCCCACCAGCTGCAGCGCCGCTGGGAAGGGTTCGAGGCCGACCAGCCCATCCCCGAAGCGCTGGCGGCCTGGGGCGACACGGTCTGGGCGCTCGACACGCTGGCCTGAGAACTGTCGGCCCCCACGTCGCTTCGCTCCTGCCCCCCGAGGGGGCGCTCCGGCGCCAGGGCCACGAACGGGCCTCTTCGTGGCCCTTGGCGGCCCGGCGGCGCCTCCGGGCCCGGGGGGTAGCGGGGCTTCACTGCCCCGCAGTGATAATCGCGCCGCATGGAAATCGTTCACTTCATTCTCGACTTCATCCTGCACGTCGATGTGCACCTCGCCAGCTTCGTGCAGGCCTACGGCGCCTGGGTCTACGCGCTGCTGTTCCTGATCATCTTCGTCGAGACCGGCGTGGTCGTGATGCCCTTCCTGCCGGGCGACTCGCTGCTGTTCGTGGTCGGCGCGCTGTGCGGCGCCGGGCTGATGAACCTGCCGCTGGCGATGGCGCTGCTGACAGTGGCGGCGATCCTCGGCGACCAATGCAACTACAGCATCGGCCGCTACTTCGGACCCAAGGTGTTCCAGTGGGAGAACACGCGTTATTTCAACAGGGACGCCTTCAACCAGGCGCACGCCTTCTACGAGAAGTACGGTGGCATCACCATCATCGCGGCACGCTTCTTCCCCTTCCTGCGCACCTTCGTGCCCTTCGTCGCCGGCGTGGCCGAGATGACGCGCAGCCGCTTCACGCTCTACAACATCGTCGGCGCGAGCCTCTGGGTGGGCGGCATCACGCTGGCCGGCTACCTGTTCGGCAACATCCCGTGGGTCAAGGCCAACCTCGACAAGATCATCTGGGGCATGATCATCCTGCCGGGCCTGCTGGTACTGGTCGGCGCCTGGCGGGCGCGGCGCAAGCAGACACCCTGAGCGCGAAGTCGGCCGCCGCTGCAGAATGCACGCTCGGGCAAACGCGGGAGTCGGTCATGTTCAATCGCTGGATCGGTCAGGGACTCGCGGCGGCCGCCGCGTGCGCGGCGCTGCTGGCGGGAATGGCGCATGCCGAAGCTGTCGGCGCCGCTGACAGCCGTGCGGTTCGCGCGGTGGTCGAGGCCCAGCTGAAGGCGATTGCCGACGACCGGGCCGAGCAGGCTTTTTCGTACGCCGCACCGGCCATACGCCAGCAGTTTGGCGACGCCAAGGTCTTCATGGCCATGGTGCGCCAGAGTTATGCCATGTTGATTCGCCCCAGCTCGGTCAGCTACTTCCGCCCCGAAGGCGTGGATGGCTTGATCACGCAGGTCGTGCAGTTCCGCGACGCCGAGGGCCACCTGTGGCGCGCGGTGTACGAACTGCAGCGCCAGCCCGACAAGCGCTGGCGCATCAGCGGCTGCGCCGTGCTGCCGGGTGACGAATCGTCCATCACCTGAGCGCAAGAGTCCGACCCGACGCGCGCATCGCCATGGGCCTACCAGTCGCCATGCCGTCAGCCTTCACGCTGCGGATCGACGAGCGTGTGCTGGGCGATCTGCGCGACCGTCTGGCGCAAACGCGTTGGCCTGACGAACCGCCGGGTGAGCCGCCGTGGAACACCGGCACCAGCGTGGGCTACATGAAGGCGCTGGTCGACTACTGGCGCACGGGCTTCGACTGGCGGGCCCGGGAAGCCGAGCTGAACCGTTTTGCGCAGTATTCGGTGCCGCTGGCAGGCATTGATGTGCACTTCATCCACGAGCCAGGCCGGGGCCCGGCGCCGCTGCCGCTGTTGTTGTCACACGGCTGGCCCGGCTCGGTGTTCGAGTTTCAAAGACTGATCCCGATGCTCACCGACCCGGCTGCCTTTGGCGCCGACCCCGATGATGCGTTCACCGTCGTGGCACCCTCGCTGCCGGGCTACACGCTGTCGTTCCGAGCCGGGCAGCCGCGGTTCGGCGTTGAAGAGATCGCCGACGTTTTCAAAGAACTGATGAGCGGCGTGCTGGGCTACTCGCGCTTCGCCGCACAGGGCGGCGACTGGGGCGCGTTCATCACGTCTCGGCTGGGCTACCGCCACCCGGAACACATCGTCGGCATCCACCTCAACCTGCTGGCGCTGCGGCGTGATCCGGGCATGGTGCAGAACCCGACCGAGGAAGAGAGTCGATTCCTCGGCGAACTGAATCACTTCCTGAAGGACGAGACCGGTTACCAGTGGATCCAGGGCACACGGCCGCAGACGCTCGCGTTCGGCCTCACTGATTCACCGGCCGGCCTGGCAGCCTGGATCGTCGAGAAATTTCGCAGCTGGAGCGATTGTGATGGCGACCCGGCGAACGCGGTCTCGCGTGACGACATGCTGGCGAACATCACGCTCTACTGGGCCACGGGCGCGATCGGTTCGTCGTTCTGGCCCTACCACGCGCGGCTGAACCGACCCTGGCCGGTTCCGCCGGGCGCCACGGTCGATGTGCCGATGGGCTACACCGAATTTCCGCACGAAATTCTGCGTCCGCCGCGTTCGCTCGCCGAGCGCATGTACAGCGATATCCGGCGCTGGACGACACAAAACAAGGGCGGCCACTTTGCTGCGATGGAGCAGCCCGAAGCGCTGGCGCACGAGATTCGCGAGTTCTTCCGGCCCCTGCGCACCAGGCCCTGACTCACTCTCACACGCTCAGCGCAGGTTGCCCGTGTGCCCGAGTGAATACCGCCCGGGCTGCGGCCAGACCGTCAGGCCGTGCGGTTCGCGGCCGACCTTGACCTTGTCGACCGCACCGGTCTCGGTGTCGAAACGGTAGACCACGTTGTCGTAGCGGCCCGAGAGCCACAGGTGCTTGCCGTCGGCGCTGACGTTGCCCATGTCCGGGCTGCCGCCACCTCCGATTGGCCAGGTCTTCAACACCTTCGCCGAGGCGAAGTCGATCACCGAGACGCTGCCCGGCCCGCCCGGCTTGCCGTGGATCAGGTTGCTGCCGCGGTTGGCCACGTACAGGCTCTTGCCGTCGCGGCTCGGGTACAGGCCGTGGGCGCCGACGCCGGTCTTGATGAAGCCGGTCTGCTTGAGCGACTCGCCGTCGACCACGTGCACGCCGTCGGCCATCATGTCGGCCACATAGAAGGTCTTGCCGTCGGGCGAGGCGCGCACGTCTTGCGGCATGCCGGGCGTGGTGCAGATCTCGGCGCCGAGCTGGCTCGGGTCGGGCACCTTCTTCGGCTTCTTGCCGGGCGCGGCGATCAGCGCCAGCGCGTCGGGCCGGTTGAAGTACTGGCTCAGCTTCAGCGTGCCCAGCACCTTGCGGTTGACGAGGTCGATCTTGGTGATGGAGCCGTTGAACTCGCAGGTGAAAAACGCGATGCGGCCATCGATGGAGAAGTCGGCGTGGTTGATGCCGGCGCAGTCGGGCGTGTTGATCGAGTACTTCATCTCCATCGTGCGCGGGTCGCGGAAGTCGAGGCGCTTGTAGGCTTCGGCCACCACGATCGCAAACTGCCCGTCGGGCGACCAGTACATGTTGTACGGGTCGTCGACCATGACTTGTGCACCGGGCTTGCCGGTGAGCGGGTCGACCGGCGTCAGGCTGCCGTCGGTGCGGCCTTCGGCGTTGTTGGCGACCCAGAGCGTCTTCAGGTCCCACGACGGCACCACGTGCTGCGGGTTGATGCCGACCGGAAAGGTCTTGATCACCTTCAGCGTGGCCGGATCGATCACCGACACCGTGTTGGCGCTGCGGTTCGGCACGTACACACGCTCCAGCGCACCGGAAACGGCAGGGCTCAGGCGGTTGGCGCCGGTTTCGCTGTAGAGGTTTTTCGGGTCGGGCACCGGCGGCATGCCGGTCACGGTGTTGACGCTGGCGGGCCTGGGGGCCGGCGCGGCACTGGCGGCGAGGTTCGGTTGCGCCGTGGCCCACCAGGCCAGTGTGGCGCTGGCGGCAAGCACGGTCGCGGCGGCGATGGTTCGGGTCTTGCTCAAGGGCTGTCTCGTCGTTGTATGAACTGCGGATTATCGAAGCAATCGCACGCGCCTCAGTGACGTGGCGCAACAGCGAGCCGGATCGCTGCAACGGTCTGTGACACGATCAGGTCGAGCCCGGCCTGGCCGAGCGCGGCGCTGGCGCTGCGCGGGTCGCCGGCCACGCCGAGCGCCAGACCTTCACGCGCCGCGAGCGCGAGCTGTTCGGTGCGCACGCCGGTCGGGTCGGCGGCCATCTGCAGTGCGGTGTCGGCGGCGCCGGCATGCAAGCCGATCTGGGCTTCGCTCAAACCCCTGGCCTGCAGCGACTTGACGTAGGCCGTCTGCGTGACGCGGTAGTACTCGTCGATGAAATGGGCGCGGGCCTTTGTGGCCGCCCAGTCATGGTTGAGTTTGGTCGCCACCGTATTCAGCAGGCTCTGGTAACCGCCATGGTCGCCGATCAGCACCACGTCGGTGAAGCCGTGCTGCTTGAAGCCGCGCGCGCTCGCATCGAGCAGGCTCTTGAAGGTGGCGTTGGGGATCGAGATCGTGCCGGCGAAACGCATGTGCGAGCTCGGCGGCGCGATGTTGCCTTCGGGCACGTAGGCCACGACCGGTGCCACCACGGCGTTGCCCAGCGATTCGGCGATGCGCCCGGCCAGCAGTTTCACGCGCACGTTGTGCTTGCCGAGCGTGAGGTGCGGGCCGCTCTGTTCGGTGCCGCCGACCGGAATGATGATAGTCGTCTTGCCGGCGCGCTGGGCGTCGCGCAGCTCGGTCCAGGTGAGCTCTTCGAGGAAGACCGAAGGTGCTGCCGCAAAGCTCGCAGCGGCGCACGCCATCAACGAACCGGCGACCAGGATCGCGCGCATCAGGCCGCCAGCGCGCGCCGCAATTCGGCCGCACACATCGTCACCGCCGTGTTCGCTTCGTCGAGCACCTTGCCCATCGTGATGAAACCGTGGATCTGGCGTTCGAAGCAGACGTAGCTCGCGCGGTTGCCGGCCGCGGTCAGCGCTTCGGCGTAGGCTGCGCCTTCGTCGCGCAGCGGGTCGTAGCCGGCGGTCAGCACGAGGGCGGGGGGCAGCTTCGCGAGGTCGGTGTGCAGCAGCGGCGAACTGCGCCAGTCGGTGTACTGGGCCGGGTCGGTGATGTAGTGGCCGCTGAAGTAGTCCATCGTGTCGCGCGTCAGCAGGTAACCCTCGCCGTTCGAGGTGTGCGACGGGCTCGTGCGGTGCTGGTCGGTGGCGGGGTAGATCAGCAACTGGAACGCGATCGGCAGATCACCGCTGTCGCGCGCCGCAATCGCGATCACGGCCGCGAGGTTGCCACCCGCGCTGTCGCCGCCGACGGCCAGGCGCGACGCGTCGAGCTTCAGATCGGCCGCCTGCTTGCGCACCCAGCGCGTGGCCGCGAGCGCATCGTTCACCGCGGCGGGAAAGCGGTGTTCCGGCCCGAGCCGGTAGTCGACCGACACGAGCGCGCAGCCCGACTCATTGCAGAGTGCGCGGCACAGGCTGTCGTGCGTGTCGAGGTCGCCGATCACCCAGCCACCACCGTGGTAATACACGAGCGCAGGCAGCAAGGTCGTGGCGCTCGAACCCATCGGTCGGTACAGCCGCATCGGGATCGGGCCGTGCGGCCCGTTCATTTCGAGCTCGCGCACGAGGGCGACGGCGGGCGGCGCGGGCTGCGTGACGCTGCGCCGGTCGC
>JAYVTD010000179.1:0-4392 GCA_043774765.1 Rhizobacter sp.
GTCGCCTGCGCGCGCTGCACGCTGGCCGTGCCGAAGCGCAGGCCGTTGGCATCGAGCTGGCCTTCGCTCGTCATCACCGGCCAGCGGCCGGCGACGCGCGCGCGGGCGCTGAGGCTGCCCGCCACCGTGCTGTCGCTAGCGTTCGGCTGCAGCAGCTTGAACAGCGGTGCCAGGCGGTTCAGCGCCGGGCCGTCGACCGCCACCTCCCAGCGGTCACCGGCCCCGTCGCCGGTGGTGCCGAGCCGGCCTTCGACGCGCACGCTGTTGCCTGCGGCGTCGAGCGTCAGCAAGGGCACTGCCAGGTTGCCGGCGGCGCTGCGCAGCGCCAGTTCGCCACTCAGTGGCACCCCGGCCAGCACGCTGTTCGAGAGCGTGGCCACGGCCTCGCCACGCAGCGCGGCGAGCAGACCAGCCAGCGGCATCAATCTGGCCTGGCCCGGCACGCCGAGCTCGAACGTGCCTTTGCCGTTGAGGCGGTTCACGGCCTTGCGCCAGGGTGAGTCTTCTGCTCCCGGCCACCACAGCGCGGGGTCGAAGTCGACCAGCGCGGCCTGGCCCTTCAGCTGCCACGGCGCGTCGGGTGCAGGGTGCGTGACGAGGCCGCTCAGCGTGGCGCGTGCCGCGCCCGCCAGCACCTGGGCGTCGCGCACTTCGATGCGCTGCGGGTTCAGGCTGGTGTCGAGCACGACCCGCACGGCGCGGGCCGGTCCGCGCTCGGCGAGCTGGCCTTGCAGGTCGGCCTTCAGCTCGACCGTGGCGCCGCTGCCCGACAGGGTCAGCGGCCCGCTCAACTGCATCGGTGCTGCGCGTGAATCGAGCAGCGCGGGCTGCAGGGCGCCGAGCGTGGCCGCCAGGTTCCAGCCGTCGCGGCTCCAGCGGCCGGTGGCCGTGACGCGCCCGGCGTTCTGTTTCGGTGTGCCGAGCTCTGCTTCGAGTCGGCGAATTTCCAGCACTGAAGGCTTGTCGGGGCGGCCGCCGAGCGCGAGCTTCAGGCGTTGCAGCGGCAGGCGATTGTCGTTCCAGCGGCCGGCTGCCGCGTTTGTCATGTCGATGTCGACCGACGCCGGCTGGTCGAGGCCGCTGCTCGTGGCCACGGCCCGTCCACTCAGGCTCGTGACCGGCGCAGCGCTGCTGAACACCGACAGGTCGAGCGCCTGCGTGTTCGCCTGCAAGTCACCGAGCGGCCAGGCCGCAAACGGGCGCAGCGTGGCGCGCGCGTCGAGCGACTGCGGCGTTTGTTTCGCCGCGGGCTCGGTGCGCAGCGTCGCCAGCAAGACCGGCGCGGCCAGCGGGCCAGAGAGCGACACACCGGCACTCCACGCTGGCAGCGCGCCGAAGGCGGTCTGCGCGAAACCGAGCGCCGCGTCGATCTGCATCGGTGAGCTGCTCGCGATGCGCGCGCTGCCGCGGGCCTGCAAGCGGTCCCAGCCCAGGCGCAGTTGCTCGATGCGGTGCTCGGCGCCGCCGGCCGCGCCCAGGTGCAGCCGGGCGCGCAGGTCGAGCAGCGGCTTGTCGCCGAGCGCGCTGAAGCGCAGCTCAGCAACGTTCAGCGCGCGCACTTCGATCTCGAACGGCCACTTCAGATCGGCGGGTTGGCGCAGCGGCTCGCTGGTCTTGTTCGGCGCCATGAGCACATCGACTCGGCTGGCGTGCAACTCTTCGACAAGCAGACGAAACCAGCGGCCTGCATCACCGCGGGTCAGCGTGAGGCCGCGCCAGCCGACGTTGGCAAGCGTGACGCTGCCATCGCTGCCAGGCAACCTGATCTGCACGCTGCGCGCTTCGAAATCACCGAGCAGCAGGCCCTTGGGCGCTTCGACCTGCACGCCGGGGGCCAGCGTCAGCAGCCAGGCCGTGCCACTTTCGCTGCGCAGCGCCCAGCCGATGCCGGTGGCCAGCGCGACCAGCAGCAGCACGAACCCGGCCACACTGGCGAGCAAGACACGCAGGCCACGCCGCTTCGCGGGCAAGGGCGGCGCTGGTTCGGGCAACGAAGCAAGCTCCGCCTCGCTCATCAGAATGCGATCCCGATGCTCAGGTGCAGGCGAACCTTTTGTGTTTCCTGGCCGTACGCCAGGTCGAGCCGCAACGGCCCAACGGGGCTGCGCCAGCGCACGCCCACGCCGTAACCGAACACCGGCCGCAGCTCGGTCCAGCGGTCGGCGGCGTTGCCGGCATCGACGAACGTGGCCCACCAGATCGCCGGGTAACTGGCCGAAATCGGCCGCGCGATCTCGGCGCTGGCGGTCAGCAGCGTGCGCCCGCTGGCGACCACGCCGGCGGTGCTCGGGCCGAGGGTGCGGTAGGCATAACCGCGCACCGAGTCGTCGCCACCCGCGCGGAAGAGCAGGGTGTCGGGAATGCCGATCACGTTGCGCGCGAAGACCTCGCCGGCTTCGCCGCGAAAGGTCGCGTACCACGCGTCACCGAAGGGCTGGTACCAGGTCATGCGCACATGCAGCCGCCCGAACGGGCCGCGGCCGTTTTCGGTCACGCCGAGCACCGTGGCGCTGCCGCGCGCATAACCGACTGCCGCCTGCGCCGAGGTGGTGAGGCCGCGCGTCGGCAGCAGCACGCTGTCGAGGTCGCGGTAGACCCAGTGGTAGTTGGCCGACGCAGCGCTGCCTTCGCCACTGGCCAGCTCACCTTCGAGCCGCGCCTGCGTCAGCTCGAAGAAGTAGAGCCGTTCGATGCGCGGCGTGTCCTGGGTACGGCCGACGCGCGCCGACCACGCGTTCAGCACCTGGTCGGCCGCGCGCAGCTGCGAAGCGCTGCCGGCCACCAGGTTGCGGTAGCGGCCATCGAGCGGGTGCGACATCAGCTCGCCTTGCCACGACTTCAGATCCGCGCCGAGTTCGAACTTGTTCTTCGCGATCCAGCGCGTGCCGAAGACACGCCGGTGGGTGTGCTCCAGCGTCAGGCGCGGGCCGGTGTTGGCGCTGTAGCCGATGCCGGTCGTGGCCTGCTGCAGCGGCAGTTCCTTCAGCTTGACGAGCACCGGTGCGGCGCTGGCGGTCTCGGGGTTGGCGTCGAGCTCGACCGCCGCGCCTTCGAACAGGCCGACCCTCTGCACCCGCTCCTGGAAGTCGAGCAGCGCCTTCTCGCTGTACGGCGTGCCGGTGCCGAAAAACGCGAGCTTGCGCACCGCGTCTTCGTCGTAACGCTGCAGCCCTTCGATGTGAATCTCGCCGAAGCGGAACAGCGGGCCGCTGTCGATCTGCGCCGAAAGCGTCACGCTGTTGTCGGGCGCATCGACCAGCGCGCGGGTTTCGGCCCACGAGGCGGCGGCATAACCGCGCGAGCGCAGCTGCGCGATCGTCAGGTTCTTCGCGTCGGTCCAGGCCGACTGGTGGAACGCCGCGCCGGGCTGCAGCGGCCACTGGCGCCGCAGTGTTGCCAACTCTTGCAGTGCGGCGGCATCGCCACCCTTTGCTGCTGTCTCGAGAGCACCTTGGGCACCGAGCGTGAAGGCGGCCACCCTGGCCTGCGGGCCGGGCGCGACGATCACCTGAATCAGCGGCACCTCGCCCTGCGCCGGGCCACGCTCGACCTTCACGTCGGCGCTGAAATAGCCCGCAGTCTCCAGCAGCGAGCGGGCCTGCGCCGGCGCCGCGCGCATCAGGCGTTCGAGCTCGGCCGGGGTGATGCCTTCGGTGGCCGGTGCGTTCTGGAACCGCGACAGGTCGAGGTAGGTCGTGAGCAGCGTGCGCAGTGGGTCGGGGGCCTGCACTTCAACGCGGTACTCGGCCCGCTCCAGCGTGGCAGCAGGTGCCTCGACCTTGGCGGGCTCGGGTTTGGGCAGCAGGAAAACCAGGTTGGCACAGCCCGACAGCAAACCCGCGGCAACGAGCGCGGCCGCAGCCAGCGCCGCGGCGCGAACCGTCATTTGCTGAGCAGACGCATGGCCCCTTCCAGCCCGGCAAGCGTGAGCGGAAACATGCGCTGGTTCATCAGTTGCTGGATCACCGCGATGCTCTGCCGGTAGCCCCACACACCTTGCGGCTCGGGGTTGATCCAGGCGAACTTGGGGAAGGCCTGCGTGAGCCGGGCCAGCCACTCGGCGCCGGCCTCTTCGTTGTTGTATTCGACGCTGCCGCCGGGCTGCAGAATTTCATACGGGCTCATCGTCGCGTCGCCGACGAAGATGAGTTTGTAGTCCTTGTTGTACTTGCGCAGGATGTCCATCGTGGCGAACTTCTCGCTGTAACGACGGCGGTTGTTCTTCCACATGAAGTCGTAGACGCAGTTGTGGAAGTAGTAGAACTCCAGGTGCTTGAACTCGCTCTTGGCGGCACTGAAGATCTCTTCGACGCGGTGGATGTGCTCGTCCATCGTGCCGCCCACGTCCATCAGCAGCAGCACCTTCACCTTGTTGTGGCGCTCGGGCACCAT
>JAYVTD010000180.1:0-2351 GCA_043774765.1 Rhizobacter sp.
ATGATGGCGCTGAGCCTGTGCGTGGGCCTGCTGATCGACGACGCGATCGTGGTGCGCGAGAACATCGTGCGCCATGTGCAGATGGGCAAGAGCGCGCACGAAGCGGCGCTGGCCGGCACCAACGAGATCGGCCTGGCTGTCCTCGCCACCACACTCTCGATCGTGGCGGTGTTCCTGCCGATCGGCTTCATGGGCGGCATTGTCGGCAAGTTCTTCCACGAGTTCGGCCTGACGATCGTGGCGGCCGTGTTGATCTCGATGTTCGTGAGCTTCACGCTCGACCCGATGCTCTCGAGCATCTGGAACGACCCGGCGGCGCACGGCGTGCACAAGGGGGCGCCGGTCACGCTCTACGACAAGACCATCGGCCGCGTGACCGGTCTGTTCGACCGCTTCACCGAATGGCTGTCGCGCGCCTACCAAGGCATCCTGGCGTGGTCGCTCGCGCACAAGCTGGCCACGGTGGGGCTGGCGCTCGCCACTTTCGTCGGCAGCTTCTTCATCATTCCGCTGCTCGGCGCCGAGTTCGTGCCGAAGGCCGACTTCTCGGAAACGCAGCTCAACTTCTACACCCCGGTCGGTTCGTCGCTCGAGCTGACCGAAGCACGCGCGAAGCAGATCGACACGGCGTTGCGCGAATTGCCCGAAGTGAAGTACACCGTCACCACGATCAACAGCGGCCAGGCCGCCGGCAAGATCTACGGCGCGGTCTACGTGCGCCTGGTCGACCGCAAGGAGCGCAGCCGCAGCATCACGCAGATGATCCCGACGCTGCGCGAGCGGTTGGCGCGCATTCCCGGCATCACGGTCACCAACATCGGCGTCACCGACCTCGGCGGTGGCAAGAGCCTGCAGTTCTCGGTGCAAGGCACCGACCTCGCAGAGTTGGAGCGCCTGTCGCGCCTGATCGTGCCGAAGCTGCAGGCCATCCCCGGCCTCGTCGACCTCGACAGCACGCTCAAGCCCGACAAGCCGACGGTGGCCATCGCGGTGAAGCGCGACGCCGCTTCCGACGCCGGCCTGAACGTCAACATGCTGGCATCGAGCCTGCGCACGCTGGTGGCCGGCACCACGGTGGGCAACTGGCGCGCGCCCGACGGCGAGAACTACGGCGTGAACGTGCGCGTGGCGCCACAAAGCCGGGTCTCGATCGCCGACCTTCAGCGCATTCCGATCAACGTGGCCGCTGCGGCCGACGGCTCGGCGCGCTCGGTCCGCTTGTCTCAAGTGGCCGACGTGACGGCCTCGACCGGCCCGAACCAGATCAACCGCCGCGACCTGAACCGCGAGATCAACTTCGACGCCAATGCCCTCGGCCGCAGTTCGGGCGACGTTTCGGCCGACATCAAGAAGGCACTCGACACGATCGCCTGGCCGCCGGGCTACCGCTACAGCTTCGGCGGCTCGACCAAGAACATGACCGAGTCGTTCCAGTACGCGATCGGCGCTCTGGCGCTGGCCGTCGTCTTCATCTACATGATTCTGGCGAGCCAGTTCAAGAGCTTCCTGCAGCCGCTGGCGCTGATGAGCGCGCTGCCGCTCACCCTGATCGGCGTGGTGCTGGCGCTCCTGATGTTCCGCTCCACGCTGAACATGTTCAGCATCATCGGCGTGGTGATGCTGATGGGGCTGGTGACGAAAAACGCGATCCTGCTGGTCGACTTCGCGATCCGTTCGCGTGCCGGCGAAAACGGTGAAGCACCGATGCAACGCACTGAAGCGCTGCTGCACGCCGCCAAGGTGCGGCTGCGTCCGATCCTGATGACGACACTGGCGATGATCTTCGGCATGGTGCCGCTCGCGTTCGCGCTCTCCGAAGGTTCGGAGCAGCGCGCGCCGATGGGCCAGGCCGTCATCGGCGGCGTGATCACCTCGTCGCTGCTCACGCTCGTGGTGGTGCCGGTGATCTACTGTTATCTCGACGACCTGGCGGCCTGGGCGAAGCGGCGTTTTGCGTCGAAGAGGCCGGCGGCTGTGGGCGCCGACCCGGCCCTCGCCAAATAGAATCGAATGCGTCAATTTTCGTTGGTGAACGACATGAACATCGAACAAGCCCGCTTCAACATGATCGAGCAGCAGATCCGCCCCTGGGACGTGCTGAACCAGGGCGTGCTGGAGTTGCTGGCCGTCGTCAAGCGCGAAGACTTCACGCCCGAGGCCTACCGCGCGCTGGCGTTCGTGGACACTGAAGTGCCGCTGCCGGGCGGCCAGTGCATGCTGGCACCCAAGGTCGAAGCGCGGCTCTTGCAGGAGCTGGCAGTGCACAAACACGAACGGGTGCTCGAGGTCGGCGCCGGTTCGGGTTTCATGGCCGCCCTGCTCGCGCACCGCGCCCAGCACGTGACCACGCT
>JAYVTD010000181.1:0-4083 GCA_043774765.1 Rhizobacter sp.
TTTCCAGAAGCTGCTGCATGAAATCGGGCTGAAGCAGCCGCCGAACCGGACCGCGCGCACCGAAGAAGCTGCCCTGCTGTTGGCGCAGGAGATCGGCTATCCGCTGGTCGTGCGCCCGAGCTACGTGCTCGGTGGCCGCGCGATGGAAATCGTGCACGGCGACAAGGACCTCGAGCGCTACATGCGCGAAGCGGTGCGTGTCAGCGAAAAGTCGCCAGTGCTGCTCGACCGCTTTCTCGACGACGCGATCGAGGTCGACGTCGACTGCATCAGCGACGGCACCGAGGTGATCATCGGCGGCATCATGGAACACGTCGAACAGGCCGGCATCCACTCCGGTGACTCGGCCTGTTCGCTGCCACCGTATTCGCTGCCGAAAGCGCTGCAGGACGAGATGCGCCGCCAGACCATCCTGATGGCGAAGGCGCTCAAGGTCGTCGGCCTGATGAATGTGCAGTTCGCGATCCAGGGCGAGGGTGACAACGCTGTCGTCTACGTTCTCGAAGTGAACCCGCGCGCCTCGCGCACGGTGCCCTTCGTGTCGAAGGCTACAGGCCAGGCGCTGGCGAAGATCGCCGCGCGTTGCATGGTCGGGCAAAAGTTGAGCGGCCAGCGCAGCCGCAACGGCAAGCCGCCGGTCGAAGTGATTCCGCCGTACTTCTCGGTCAAGGAAGCGGTGTTCCCGTTCAACAAGTTCCCCGGCGTCGATCCGATCCTCGGGCCCGAGATGCGCTCGACCGGCGAGGTGATGGGTGCGGGCCGCACCTTCGGCGAAGCCATGTTGAAGAGCCAGCTCGGTGCCGGCTCGCGCCTGCCCAGCTCGGGCACGGCCTGCCTGACGGTGAAGAACAGCGACAAGGAGCGGGCCGTCGCCGTGGCGCGTGACCTGCACGCGCTGGGCTTCCTGCTGGTCGCGACCAAGGGCACGGCGGCCGCCATCTCGGCCGCGGGCGTGCCCGTGAAGGCCGTCAACAAGGTCAAGGACGGCCGGCCGCACATCGTCGACATGGTCAAGGGCGGCGAGATCCAGCTCGTGTTCACGACCGTGGACGAAACGCGCACCGCGATCGCCGATTCGCGTCACATCCGCCAGGCGGCTCTCGCCAACCGCGTCACCTACTACACCAGCATGGCGGGTTGCGAGGCCGCGGTCGAGGGCATGAAGCACCAGGACGATCTGGTGGTCATGTCGCTGCAGGAATTGCACGCCGAATTGCACTAGACTAAAGTTGATCGATGCACAGCGCCGCCGCCGGCCCCACCGGCGGCGGCTTCATTTTTGCTCCAGGGTTTTTCATCATGACCACCATCCCCCTCACCGTTCGCGGCGCCGACAAGCTCAAGGAAGAGCTTGCCCGCTTGAAAGGCGTCGAACGCCACGCGGTGATTCAGGCCATTTCCGAAGCGCGCGCGCAGGGCGACCTGTCGGAAAACGCCGAGTACGAAGCGGCCAAGGACAAGCAGGGCTTCATCGAAGGCCGCATCCTCGAGATTGAAAGCAAGCTGGCAGCGGCGCAGATCATCGACCCGGCGAACCTGAACGCCGAAGGGCGCGTGGTGTTCGCGTCCACGGTCGATCTGGAAGACGAAGACAGCGGCGCCAAGGTCACCTACCAGATCGTCGGCGACGATGAGGCCGATCTGAAGCAGGGTCTGGTCTCGATCAGCTCGCCGATCGCACGCGCGCTGATCGGCAAGAGCGCCGGCGACGTGGCCGAAGTGCAGGCGCCGGGCGGCGTCAAACACTTCGAGATCATGGCCGTGCGTTATGGGTGAAAGGTGACCAGCACGCGTTTTTCGGTGGTTCTGGCAGGGCTGTGGGCCGGCGTGCTGTTGTGCATCGCCGCGCTGGCGGCGCCTTCGGCTTTTGCAACCCTCGCGTCAAGCGACGCCGGGCGCTTCGTCGCCCGGGTGTTGACCCAGGAGGCGTATGCGAGCCTCGCTGTCGCCTTGCTCCTGTTTGCGTTGGAACGCCAGCGCAGCGCGCAGCGTGCTGCATCGGGTTCAGGTTCGGTTTTCAGCGCCAACATGGTGTTGCTGCTGGGCACGTTGTTCTGCACGGTCGCCGGCCACTTCGCGGTGCAGCCGATGATGGCCGCCGCGCGCGCCGGGCAGGGCGCGTGGTCGTTCGGCGCTTTGCACGCTGTCTCGGGAGGACTGTTCGCGCTCAAGGGCCTGCTGGTGCTGGCCCTTGCATGGCGCCTGAGTACCCGCTGAGCCGGCCGCAGTCAGGACTGCTGAGAGGTCTTCTTGATGCTGCCCACGCGCTTGCGGGCACGCTTGAGTTCGCCGCCAGCGGCAATGCGCATGTTGCCCATCACCGTGATCTTCTTGACCTGGGCGCGGTGGTTGCCACTCTTCGAGAACTTGAGGATCTTCACGACCTTCGGGCCGGCGCCGCGGCCTTCGCGCGGGGCGTTTTCCTTCGGCGGCATCGGGCGCCACAGCACCAGCAGCTTGCCGATGTGCTGGATCGGCGCGGCGCCGAGCGTGTCGGCCAACGCGACGAACATCGCCTCACGGCTCGCCCGGTCGTCGGAGAACACCCGAACCTTGATCAGGCCGTGAGAGTTCAGCGCAGCGTCGACTTCCTTCTGCACCGATGGCGTGAGCCCGTCGTTGCCGATCATCACGACCGGGTCGAGGTGGTGGGCTTCGGCCCGGTGTTCCTTGCGCTGGGCAGGTGTCAATTGAATCGCAGTCATGCCCCTATTATCCGTTGAGATGAAAACCCAGACGAAAAGCAAGAAGGTCAACAAGGCGTGGTTGCACGACCACACGAACGACACCTACGTCAAGCTGGCGCAAAAGGACGGTTACCGCGCCCGCGCGGCTTACAAATTGAAGGAGATTGACGAAGAACTACACCTGCTCAAGCCGGGTCAGATCGTCGTCGATCTAGGCGCCGTGCCCGGCGCTTGGAGCCAGTACGTGCGGCGCAAGTTCGCGCCGAAAGAGGTCGGCGTGGGCGGGGCGGCGGTGGGATCGCTCAACGGCACGATCATCGCGGTCGACGTGCTCGACTTCGAGCCAATCGAAGGCGTTACCTTCATCCAGGGCGATTTTCGCGAGGACTCTGTCGTGGCCGAACTCGAAGCGCTGCTGGGTGGGCGCCCGGTTGATGTGGTCGTTTCCGACATGGCGCCGAACCTGTCGGGCATCGAGGCGTCCGACGCCGCGCGCATGGAACACCTGGTCGAACTGGCGGTCGAGTTCGCCCGGAAGCACCTCACGCCGCAGGGCGCGCTTGTCTGCAAGGTGTTCCACGGCAGCGGCTACAGCCAGCTGGTCAAGCTGTTCAAGAGCACGTTCCGGGTCGTCAAGCCGATCAAGCCGAAAGCCTCGCGCGACAAGTCGGCCGAGACTTTTCTGGTCGGAATCGGGCTGATGGTCCGGTCTGGCGCCGACGCACCGGCCCGCGAGATTCGGTCGTAAGGCGCACAAACCGGCCGATACACGCTGGCAGCGCGCGGGCATTGCAATCCGGGCATGGGGCTTGACTGGTCTAAAATCGTCCGCACATGAGTTGCACGGTGCGGCACAAGATTGCCACGCCACAGCCCATGGCCCGGAAATGGAGTAGCGGTGAACAATCAATGGTTCTCTAAAGTTGCTGTCTGGCTGGTGATCGCACTCGTGCTGTTTACCGTGTTCAAGCAATTCGACCGGAGTGCATCGCAAACCGGAATGATCGGGTATTCCGAGTTCCTCGACGAGGTCCGTAACAAGCGCATCAAGAGCGTGCAGTTGCAGGAAAGCGCCGGCGGCACCGAGATCCGCGCCCGCACCAGCGACGACAAGGAGCTGCGCACGACCGCAACCTACCTAGACCGCGGCCTGATCGGCGACCTGATCAACAACAACGTCAAGTTCGACGTCAAGCCGCGCGAGGAGCCCTCGTTCCTGCTCAGCATGCTCGCCTCTTGGGGCCCGATCCTGCTGCTGATCGGCGTCTGGATCTACTTCATGCGCCAGATGCAGGGCGGCGGCAAGGGCGGTGCGTTCAGCTTCGGCAAGAGCAAGGCCCGCATGCTCGACGAGGCCAACAACACCACCACCTTCGCCGATGTCGCCGGTTGCGAC
>JAYVTD010000182.1:0-2577 GCA_043774765.1 Rhizobacter sp.
GGCACGCGACGGTGGCGCGCGAGACTTCCGAGCCGAGGTTGCGCGTGAGGCCGTGGCTGCGGATGCGCACCACGTCTTCGGGCTGCCACTTTTCAGGCGCATAACCGAAGTGGCCGAACTCGAAAGGCAGCTTCGAAGGTTCACGACCGATCAGGTCGATGTAGGCGTTGATGCCCTCGACGAAACGCGTGGTGATGCGTTGCGCGTCGGTGCCGTAGCTGCGCCACTCGCGCGCCATGTCGCCGCGGTAGAGGAACAGGCGCGCCGCGCGGTCCTGCTCGACGAAATTGGCACCGAACACGGAAGCGAGCCGGCCGATGCCGCGGCGCCGCCAGAGGTCGATCTGGAACAGGCGGTCGCGGGCGGCGTTGAAACCCTGCACGAAATACAGGTCGTCGGCGCTCGCCGCGTAAAGGTGCGGCACGCCCCACGGGTCGACCAGGATTTGTGCCGGAGCGGCCAGCCCGGGCACGGGGGTCGGCTGCGCGTGGGCGGTCGGCGCCAGCAGCGCCCCCAGGCAAGCGAGCCCGGCGAACGCGTGGCGAGGGAAGCGGCGAAACATCGTGATCCAGCATAGCCGAGGCCGGCAGCCATCGAGTGGCGGGGCCGGCCTTCGACGCGCGCGCCGCCGCGGTCAGCAACCGGCGGTGCACTTGCCCGCAGCGTCGAACTCCATGGTCTTGCCCGACAGCGGCACATGAACCGTCGTCTTGACGGCCTTGATGAAGGCTTCGGTCTTGCTGCCCGGGCGCACTTTGCCACCCACGGTGCCGACTTCGTTCGCGTGCGAGGCGATGACCGACGCGGGCTTCACGAGTTCATCGATGACATACGCGGCCTCGGCCGGGCCGGTGGTGAAACCGTCGCCGATGTTCATCACGGCCAGCTTCGCGTTGTAGTGCTTGCGCACGACCAGATCCTGGTCCGCGGTGATGCCGGTGTCGCCGGAAAGGTAGGCCACCAGGCCGTTGCTGAAGCGCAGCACGAAGCCTGTCGCCAACCCCACGTCGCCGGCGATGCCCACGTCTTTCATGGCCTTGCCGAGATCGCCGCCGATGTAGTCGGGGTCGACGCCGTTGCTGTGCATCGCCGTCACGGTGGCGATGCGCACCCCGCCGAGCGTCACGCTGCCGCCGAAACGGGCGAGCACGGCGTTGGCCGGGTCTCCGCCGTTCGCCTTGAGCTTGGCGGCGAAGAAGGGCGGCATCTCGCTGCCGCTCACGATCTTCGATTTCTTGGCCAGCGCGATGTTCACGGCGCTGGAGTTGGGCATGGCCGACACCGACATGTCGGGCTTGTCGCAGCTGCCCGAGTTCGGCTCCTTGTTGTGGGCGTTGCCGACGTGGTCGCCGTGCATGTGGCTGACGAGAATGAGATCGATCTTGCCGAGCCGCGGGTCGCTCGCGCCGGCGACGGTGCGGCCCGGGTCGTAGAGGATGCGCGTGCCGTTCGGATCTTCGAAGACGAGCGCGCGGTCCTGCGGGCAGAACTCGCCGTCGATGCCGCCCAGCGGTGTCACCTTCACGGTCTGGGCGAGGGCGGGCAGGGCCAGGGTGGTGCAGGCAGCACCCAGGGCTGCGATCCAGGTCGAAATTTTCATGGAATGATCTCCGGCTGTGATGGATTGGGCACGATCGAGGGTCGGTGAAGAGGCGCGCCGGCGCGTCAGACGAGCGCGCCGGCGCGTGCCAGCCCACGCACGTCGGCGGCGCGGCCCACGCCCCAGCAGGCTTCGATCAGCGTGCTGCAGCGTTCGGCGCCGAGCACGGCATCGGCCATACCGCGGAACTTGGCTTCGAGCTGCGCGTCGCTCATCGGGTTGGCGAGCGAGCCGATGGCGTGTTCGACGAACACGTGGATGCGGCGCCCGTCGGTCAATTCCGCGGTGACGTCGGCACTCGCTTCGTCGATCGCGTCGTCGACCGTGGCCACGACCTTGCGGCGCAACGCGACCATGTCGGCGCGGTTGACGATGTCGTCGGCGTACTCGTCTTCGGTCGCGCGGCCGAAGGTCAGGCCCGCGGCGCAGCCGTGGTACACGCTGAACTTGGCCTGCAGGCCGTCGGCCGGCTCCTTCTTGCCAGTGAGCTCCAGCACCAGCGAGTGCACTTTCAGTTCGATGCGCTCGATCAACGCCGGTGTCACACCCTCCGCGCGCAACTGCGCGCAGGCGTCGATGCTCGGGTGGATGACGATGCCGCATGCAAACGGCTTGTAGGTGTTGAAGCTGATCTCGAACCGCTGGCCCAGCTCGCCCGTGATCTCGGACCAGTCGTTCTTGGTCGAGATGGTCTGCATCATGCCGCGCGGCGCTTCCAGTGCGCGTTGGCTGGCGGTGTAGCCGTGCTGTGCCATCAGTGCCGCCATCAGGCCGGCGCGTGCAGCACCGCCCGGGTGGAAAGGCTTGGTCATGGTGCCGAACTGTTCGCGCATGCCGATCGGCTGCGACGCTGCGATGCCGAGCGCCATCGCCGTCTTCACCACGTCGAGCTTCAGCAGGCGCGCACACGCTGCGGCGGCGCCCAGCGTGCCGGTGCTGCCGGTGATGTGCCAGCCGCGGTCGTAGTGCTCGGGGTA
>JAYVTD010000183.1:0-4347 GCA_043774765.1 Rhizobacter sp.
CTTCGTCGAATTGCGCCGCCTGCAGGTAGGCCACGAAAGCCGGGGCGCGCACGAGGTTGGTGATGGGCTGACGGCGGTCGCGCTGCGGGTCAAGGCCGAAGTGGTCGGCGGCCAGTGAGTTGCACCATTCGATCTGGTCGCCGGCATCGAGAAGCATCACGCCGTTGGGCGAGGCTTCGATCGCCGAGAGAAACTGCGTCAGCCGCGTGCGTTCGATCGCGGCAGCGTGTTCGCGCAATCGCAGCGAGCGTTCGATGCGGTAACCGAGCTCACCCCACAGGCCGGCGTCACGTGGCGCCGCACCTTCCTGCGAGCCGCGCAGCCATGCGATCAGGCGGTAGCCGTGCAGAGTGTCGCGAACCACGATCACGCTGATCGCAAACGCGCCACCCAGCAGCAGGCCGACCACCGACGCATCGGCACGTTCGATCCACAGGCCCATCAGGCCACCCGCCAGCATCGCCAGCACGACCGCCAGCAGGCGCGGCAAGAGCCAGATCATGACGCGTGCGCCCTGGCGCCAAGACTCACGCCGACAGCGCCTGCGGCTGGGCCACCGGCTGGTGCGTCAGGCGGTAGCCTGCCCCCCGCACGGTTTCGATCATGCCGGCGCACTGCACCGGGCTCAGCGCTTCGCGCAGGCGCTTCACGTGCACGTCGACCGTGCGCTCTTCGATGAAGACGTGGTCGCCCCAGACGCGGTCGAGCAGCTGCGCGCGGCTATGCACACGTTCCGGATGGGTCATGAAGAAGTGCAGCAGACGGAACTCGGTCGCACCGACCTTCACTTCGGCGTCGCCGCGCGTCACGCGGCGGGTCGACGGGTCGATCTTCAAGGCACCGACCTCCACCGCTGCATCCAGCGCTTCCGGCGCCTTGCGCCGCAGCAGCGCACGGATGCGCGCCATCAGCTCGTTGGTGGAAAACGGTTTGGTGAGGTAGTCGTCGGCACCGGCGTCGAGACCGGTGATCTTGTCGGCCTCGTCGGCGCGCGCCGTCAGCATGATGAGCGGAAGCTCGCGGGTGCGCGCTTCACTGCGCCAGCGTTTGGCCAGCGCCACGCCCGTCTGGCCGGGCAGCATCCAGTCGAGAATGATCAGGTCGGGCAGCTCGCCATTGACCGCCGCCTGCGCCTGCTCGGCGGTGCCGGCGATCGTGACTTCGAAACCGGCGTGCCGCAGGTTGATCGAGATCAGCTCGGCGATCGCGGTTTCGTCTTCGACGACAAGGATGTGGCTCATTCGCGGCTCCTGACAGCGGTGGGGGTCATCGGACCAGCGACTCCACCGCAACGATCGAGTTGTGGCGCACGTCGGTGCCCTTGACGATGTAGATGATCTGCTCGGCCAGGTTCTTCGCGTGGTCGCCGACACGTTCGATCGCCTTGGCCACGAACACGAGGTCGATGCTCGAAGAAATGGTGCGCGGGTCTTCCATCATGTAGGTGATGAGCTTGCGCATCAGGCCGTCGAACTCCTGGTCGATCAGGTCGTCCTGTTTCAGCACCTCGATCGCCTTGTCGACGTCGAGCCGCGCAAACGCATCGAGCGCCTTGCGCAGCTGCGCGACCGCAAGTTCGGATTCGTAGGCCAGGTCGTTGACCGGCAAGCGCATGCGGCTCGACGCGCCCGAGTTGACGAGCCGCTGCACGGTGCGCGCGATGCGCGCCGCTTCGTCGCCGACGCGCTCGAGGTTGGCGATCGTCTTCGAGATCGCGATCAGCAGCCGCAGGTCGCGAGCGGTCGGCTGGCGCCGCGCGATGATGGTGGAGAGATCGCGGTCGATCTCCATCTCGGTCATGTTGACACGCTCTTCGGTGATCAGCACGTCGGAGGCGATGTCGGCGCTGAAGTGGGTCAGCGCGTAGACCGAGCGCGCGACCTGCGACTCGACCATGCCGCCCATTTCGAGCACGCGGGTCGAGATACCGCTGAGCTCGGCGTCGAATTGGGTGGAGAGGTGTTTGTCGCTCATGTCATGTGTCCTTCGTATTGCGCCCAGCCCCTCGCAGAGCTCGTGTCGTTCGGCCCGTCCAACAGTCCTCAGGGCTGTTGGAGCCGCGGCCCTCACCCAAATCGACCGGTGATGTAGTCCTCGGTGTCCTTCTTCTTCGGCTTCATGAACAGCTCGGCGGTCGGGCCGAACTCGATCAGGTCACCGAGATACATGTAGGTCGTGTAGTCGGAGCAACGCGCCGCCTGCTGCATGTTGTGCGTGACGATCACGACCGTGTAGTCGCTCTTCAGTTCACCGATCAGCTCCTCGATCTTGCCCGTGGAGATCGGGTCGAGCGCCGAACAGGGTTCGTCGAGCAACAGCACTTCGGGCTTGATCGCGATGCCACGCGCGATGCACAGACGCTGCTGCTGCCCGCCCGACAAACCCGAACCACTCTGGTTCAGCTTGTCTTTCACTTCGGTCCAGAGCGCGGCCTTCTTCAGCGCCCACTCGACCCGCTCGTCCATCTCGACCCGCGGCAGCGTCTCGAAGAGTTTGACGCCAAACGCGATGTTGTCGTAGATCGACATCGGGAACGGTGTGGGCTTCTGGAACACCATCCCGACCTTGGCACGCAGCAGCGACACGTCGTCCTTGCGCTTCAGGATGTTCTCGCCGTCAAGAATGATCTCACCCTCGGCGCGCTGCTCGGGGTAAAGCTCGAACATGCGGTTGAAGGTGCGCAGCAAGGTCGACTTGCCGCAGCCGGACGGCCCGATGAAGGCGGTGACCTTCTTCTCGGGAATGTCCATGTTGATGTTCTTCAGCGCGTGAAAGCCGCCGTAATAGAAATTGAGGTTGCGCACCGAGAGCTTGACGCGTTCGGTCACGGGCAGATCAACTTTGGTGTCCATCGTGATTCCTGTAGGGGTCAGTGTTTGTTGCGGAACAGCACACGGGCCAGGATGTTGAGCAGCAGCACACCGATCGTGATGATGAACACTCCCGCCCACGCCAGCTTCTGCCAGTTTTCGTAGGGGCTCATCGCAAACTTGAAGATCGTGACCGGCAGGCTGGCCATCGGCTCGTTGAGGTTGCTGGTCCAGAACTGGTTCGACAGTGCCGTGAACAGCAGCGGTGCCGTCTCGCCCGACACTCGCGCCAGGGCCAGCAGGATGCCCGTCATCACGCCGGCCCAGGCCGACTTGAGCGTGATAGTCATGATGACGCGCCACTTGGGCGTGCCCAGCGCATAGGCCGCTTCACGCAGTGCGTTCGGAATCAGGCTCAGCATGTTCTCGGTGGTGCGAATCACCACTGGAATCACGATCAGCGCCAGCGCCAGAACACCGGCGAAACCGGAGAAGTTCTTCATCTGAACCACCACGGCGGAGTAGATGAACAAGCCGATCACGATGCTGGGCGCCGACAGCAGAATGTCGTTGATGAAACGCGTGGTGGTTCCGAGCCAGCCCTTCTGGCCGTATTCGGCAAGGTACACGCCAGCAAGGATGCCGATCGGCGTGCCCAGCAGTGTGGCCAGGCCGACCATCACCAGCGAGCCGAAGATCGCGTTCGCCAGACCACCGGTTTCGGCTTGCGGTGGTGGGGTCATTTCAGTGAAGGTGGCCAGCGCCAGCCCGCCGAAGCCGAGACGCACGGTCTCGAACAGAATCCAGAACAGCCAGAAGAGGCCGAAAGCCATGGCAGCGAGCGACAGCGTCAGCGCCACCACATTCACGCGCTTGCGGCGCGCATGATGCGCGAGTCGGCTTGCGTCAAGTGCGGCGGCGCTCATCTGGAAACCTCCGTGCTTCGCACTGCGGTCAATTCGCCTTTCGGGCGGCCGGGCAGGCTCATGTCCGGCCCCCTTCGTTCTTCTTGAGTTGTGACAACAGCACTTTCGACAGCGTCAGCACCACGAAGGTGATGAAGAACAGGATCAGGCCCAGGTACATCAAGGCACCCTGGTGCAGCCCCTCGCCAGCTTCTGCAAACTCATTGGCCAGCGCGGAGGTGAGGCTGTTGGCCGCCTGGAACAGGCTCAATGAATCGAGCTGGTTGAAATTGCCAATCACAAACGTGACTGCCATGGTCTCGCCAATCGCCCGGCCCAGACCCAGCATGATGCCGCCAATCACACCGGCTTTGGTGTAAGGCAGAACCACCTTGGATACCACCTCCCAGGTGGTGGCCCCCAGGCTATAGGCGGATTCTTTGAGCGGTGTCGGCGTGATCTCGAACACATCCCGCATCACCGCCGCGATGAACGGGATGATCATGATCGCAAGAATAATGCCGGCCGACAGTATGCCGATGCCCACCGGCGGGCCGGAAAACAGCGCGCTGATATATGGCACGCCCTTGAAGAGGGCCTGCAACGGTTGCTGCACATAGGTGGACAGCACC